>CACXCI010000082.1 GCA_902766105.1 uncultured bacterium | reverse complement strand
ATTTCTATATCTTTAAGTGTCTGATTAACTACGCTATCCAAACATTGTCTTAAATATTTCTCAACATTATAGACGGGTATAATAACACTAACTTTCGGCATAAATCCTCCACATTATTAGTTATAACTAATAATATATAACTAATAACATGGTTATATTTATAAGTCAATATTTATATACTTATAAATAATTATGGATAAAAAAACATTATTAAAAAAATTTGGCAAAAACTTAAAAATTGAACGCATTAAACAAGACCTGACACAGGAAAAACTTGCAGAAAAAATGTGCGTTTCCCAAAACTATATTGCAAGTATTGAATGTGGAAACGCAAATATGTCTCTTGCGAAAATCCTTGAACTTTCGCAAGTTTTAAATATTAATATCTCTTATCTTCTCGATTTTTCTGATTTATATAAATAATAAAAAAATCGGGCATTGCCCGATCTTTTGCACTAAATTCTGTTTTTCCAAACTCCGCCTTGTCTGTCTACAACTGCATCATAACAAGACCAAATTCTAAAAATTCCGGTTAAACCCAATACTGCATGGGTAACATTTTTTTCATACCCTTGATCATTAACAGCCTGACCAATTCCCGGCCATATTAACAAAGACAATGCGCCTGCACCAATTGATCTTCCGCTGACTTTTCCGTTTGTTCCATGAGTTCCCGCAAATGCCGGTACTCCCATTGATAAAACTGATATCGTAATGATTGATAACATAAACTTTTTCATACAATTCCCCTTTCTTAATATTTTTGTTTATTTTTCCATACATTATAGTCAAATGTAAACTGAACATCAATATGGTCTTTTGTAAAATCTTCAGGTAAAGGTTCAAATGGTGCAGATTTTTTCAATGCTTTTATCGCAGCTTTGTCTAACGCCCTATTACCCGATGTTTTTAAAATTTTATATGAACCCAATTTCCCATTTTTCTTGATTGTATAAAATACCACAACTCTTTTTGAGGTTTCTTGTTTAGGAGGTTCCCAATTTGATTTGATTTTCATCTGCATACGGCGCATATAACCTTTGAACATATCAGGTGTGTCGTCCGGTATCGGATTTGCTTTTTTATTTGCAGAAACAACTTGTGATTGCTTTTGCTCAGCCAAAACTTTTGAACCCGTATAACCGCCTACAATACCTATGCATATTGCAGAAAAAATAACTCCTGCTATTATTCCTATTGCTACTTTTTTGTCCGTATCCATAATTACCCTCTAAAAGCGGCCTCTATTGATTTTTTATAATCCGGTCTTAAAATACCTTTTTCAGTAATAATACCGGCAATCAATTCGTGCGGAGTAACATCAAAACCCGGATTTATAATATTTACCCCTTTTGCACAAATCGGTTTGCCGTTTATGTGTGTAACTTCATCATGTGAACGCTCTTCAATTACAATATCATCACCGGATTTTATACTTGTATCAATTGTTGATAACGGAGCGGCGACATAAAACGGTATATTATGGTACTTAGCTGCAATTGCAACGGTATATGTACCGATTTTATTTGCGGCATCACCATTTGCGGCAATTCTGTCAGCCCCGACACATACCATATCTATCATTCCTTTTTTCATAAAATATGAACACATACCATCAGTTATAAGCGTTACAGGTATTCCATCCATAGTTAATTCAAGTGTTGTGATTCTTGCACCCTGCTGTCTTGGTCTTGTTTCATCTGCAAAAACTTGAACAGTATTATCATTTGCATAAGCAGAACGCACAACACCCAAAGCTGTTCCATAACCTACAGTTGCTAAAGCACCTGCATTACAATGAGTTAGTATGGTAGCACCTTTGGGTACTACTTCTGCCCCGTAATCACCGATTTTTTTGTTGATTTCTATATCTTCATTTTCAAGTTTTTTACCGTTTTGCGCCAATTCTTTTATTAATGTTTCTATGTCTGATTTTGAATTAATAATTATTTCTTTTTGTTTTTCAACTGCCCACATAAGATTAACAGCGGTTGGTCTTGCTGTTGCCATATAATCTGCTTTTTCCAACAACTGTTTTTTAAATTCATCAAAAGATAAATTTTCTTTTGCTAATTCTTGCGCAAATAAAACAATTCCATGAGCGCCTGCAATTCCGATAGCCGGCGCACCTCGTACTATCATTGTTTTTATCGCATCAAACATTTCCTGTCCGGTTTTTATATCGACATATTCAAATTTCTCAGGAAATTTTGTTTGATCAACCATTCTTGAATATGTATCAATCCACTCAATAGTTCTTATTTTTGATGTAAATTCAGCCATTTTTATATTCCTTTGCTATTTTTTTCATAAATATCTCTGATAAAATCAATTATATAATGTGTCAAAAACCCTGAAAAGGCATTGGTTGTTGCAAATAGTACCCCGATAAATATTATAAAAACCAATAAAAGCCATATCGGAGAATTAACAATCATTGCTGTTAAAAAGAAATTTGTTGTTATATGAAAGGCTTTACTTAAAATAACCATCATAATAGCGTAAGTGAATGAAAATGAAAAATTTGCACTAAAACCGGAAATTGCACCTGTAATAATACTGTTTTTAACAGATGTAAGGTCGAATTGCCCTGCCATAATCATATAAACCATAACCATCGGAGCTGTCAATAAAAGCATTATAAAAAGCATTACCATACCCACATAAGGAATTGGTGCTAATATGCCCGAAATCAATCCAAGCAGTAAACTATACACTATAGTGTTTTTTACTAAAAATTTATCCATAACTGAAACTATTTTAACATGAATAAATACAAATAAAAAACTTAATAATATTTACATAAAAAAGTAAACATTATAAAAAAACAACAGCCTTTTAGGGTGCATCGTTTGATGCACCAAAATATAAATGGTGCGGTTAAAACCACACCCTACATCGATACCCACTGTATTATTATAATAGGGTAAAAAGAACTCTTTTCAACGAATATCACACAACAAAAATCATTTAACCTCGGTTGATTATTCCGAAGAAAGGAGGATATTATGGACAATATCAATTTAACTTTAATAATGTTATTTATGATTTTATACATAATAAAAAACAACACCCTATCAAAAAGATAGAATGTTGCTTTAACCTCTAAGAGTTCTCGGCACTTTCTCAAGGTGCCACCCTATATATTAATTATTTACGATTTTTCACAGTTTGTCAACCCTTTTAAATACTCCAAAGCATCAGCACTTCTTGTATAAGAAATTGCAATAGCGATTGAATCTACGGTATCATCAAGCTTTGGCAAATTATCTGTTCCTAAAGAGATTTTGACCATTTGCTCAACCTCTTTTTTATCAGCTCGCCCGTAACCTGTCAAAATCTGTTTAACTTCAATTGGGGTATATTCATATATCGGAATTTTGTGCTGTTCAAGAATAGTTAAAATTACACCTCTGGCGTGAGCTACAGGCATTACAGTCGTATAGTTTCTGAAAAAGAACAGTTTTTCTATAGCGCAAACATCAGGGTTATATTTTTCAACAATAGAGGTTATATCATTGAAAATTTCAAGCAATCTTGCAGATTCTCTGTCGCCTTTTTTAGTCTGAACAGAACCCGAATGTAAAAGTTCTGTGCTTTTTCCGTCATAATCCAGAATACTATAACCGACTATAGCAAGTCCCGGATCAATTCCTAATATCTTCATACATTGATTATAACATATTTTTATATCTGAGAACACATGCCGGCTTTTGCATGTTTTTTTACTTTATCCATTAACCCAAAAGTATCATGTTTTTCTTCACCTGAACAGCTCATACTGGAACCTTCACCGGTTTTTAACTCATAAATGGTAATATAACATGTTGTATCAGCGTATTCACAAGCATATTTTTTTATTGATTTTGGTTTTTCGGAAAACTGAATACCGCTATTTTTATCCTCACAAGGTCCTTGTGAATAATTCATCATAAGGTTGCTGTATGAACTCATTTTAGATGAATTAAACGAAAAAGATTGAATATGTCCGTCTTTGTCTAATTTTGGAGGCGGATTTTTATCATCATGTAATGCCCATGCACTATACAAATCATCACGTTCTTTTTTAGAAAGTTTGCAGGTCATAACATCTTTATTTTCTTCCGTCATTTTTATCATTTCTTCTTGCGTTGGGAGTTTAAGAGCTTCTTTAGGAACTTTTTTCCCTTGTT
>CACXCI010000081.1 GCA_902766105.1 uncultured bacterium | reverse complement strand
TTTGCTTGCGAAATTTGCGTTTTTGCTTGCGAAATTTGCGTTTTTGCTTGCGAAATTTGCGTTTTTGCTTGCGAAATTTGCGTTTTTATTTGCGAAATTTGCGTTTCTGAAAGAATATACTTGTTACCAACTTTGCGAAGAGTGTTTTGGAATCCTAATTGACTTATAACTTTGCTGATGGTCGTTTTACTTACACCAAGCTCAACAGCAAGTTGTTTGATTGTCATTTCCATAAGTTTCAATTCCTGTCTTTACTTTGTTTTTGAAATAATCTTGTTATATGTAGATTGTGCAAGTGGTTAGACACTTGCACAAATAAGTCCGATGGCTAACTTAAAAATCCCTGTCAAAACTGGCATTCTTTTGACAGGGATTGGATTTTTCAAAAAAATTCTCAGAATAGCTGACACTATTCTGAGAACGCTTGTGCGTCAGCGTAGACACATTGTTTTTTACAGATTATAATTTATTATAACCTAAAGATAATTATATGTCAACTTGCAGGATTATATCCATTCTCTTAATTGTGTTTTAATTAAAAGTAATATTTAAATTATAAAAAATGGTAATTTATTTAAATGCTGAAACAAAATTTTTATATAATATTAAGAATATGTAATAAAGTAATCTCCAGAAAATCCATTTGATGATACTATATTTGGAATGTGAGACAAATTATTTATTTCATTTTTAGGAATTTCTAATAATATGATGCAGAAAGCTTCATTTTCATTTGCTATACAAGGATATGAATTTTTATATTCTTTCGATTTAAATGTTGTATAAACCTTTTCATATGAGTATGCTGTATGTATAGCATCTATTACTACTTCATCCCATTTATCTCTTAACGAGACAACAGAAAACATTATAGCATTATTTTCAAAATAAGAATTATCATATTTTGAAATATTAAAGAACTTTTCAAATGATATTTTAGTATCATTGCTTGTGTAACCAATATTATTAAATAAATGCATTAATTCACTGTTGTTATTGTATATTGTGTATGTAGCAACATCAAATACTTCCATTAAATTTTCATAGTCTGTTGGATTGATTAATTCTTTATAGTAATTATAGTTATAATTTTTGTTATATTCTGTCTTACATATATAAAAATAGTTTGCACTAAATTTTACATTTTTTAAAGAATAAATTAATGAAGTTAATATAATTATCAAGCAGTAAATAATACACATTACTTTAGTTTTAAAAGAAAATGAAGATTTTACAAATATATAAATTAATGTAATTATAGATAAAATTATCATAAGATATATTAAATATTTATTTATAAAAAAGAACATAGATAATGAAATTATAATATACAAAAAGCATGTTATAATAATTACTAATGAATCTAATAATGGAATGTTTTTATTTATTCTTTTTAATTTATAAACTAGTATTTGGCCTATAAGTATTGTAAAAATCAAAGTTCCTAAGAAAAATAAAATTAAATATTTATAACTTGTGTTTAGAAAAAATCTTTGCACAAAAAATATAATGCTTACAGATAAGCAAGCAAATATCAAAATAAATTCTGTAAATAGAATTATTTTATGTAACAAGTTATATTTAGGGTTCTGTTCAAATTTATCTATGGGAGTAATTAAATTATTATTCTCATTCGAAAGATTATTATACATTATATCATTTTCCCTTCAATAATATCATTGTTTATGATACCAAAACTTCTACTATCAGTACTAGCATTAAAATTATCTCCGATAACAAAGTATTCATTGCTTTTTAAAATATATTTTTTATTTTCATTTTCTAAATATGTATATGAAAGTTGTATATTATTTTTAAAAACATACCCATCTTTTAATTCTATAATATCTCCTTCTATACCAATAACTCTTTTAATAAGTTCTTGATTATTAAAAGAAAAAACAATGATATCATTTTTTTTAATATTTTTCGTTTTTAAAATTAATACTATTTGATGATCATTAAGGGTTGGTGACATCGATTGACCAGAAATAATTATTATTTTAAAAAATGTAAAAAAAATGATCAAAAATAATAGAACTGTGCTTGTAATAGATAAAGCGATTATAGCTTTAAATTTATCTTTGCGCATTTTTCAACCTCTAAATCATGAGTTACAACAATAATTGTTTTTCCATTTTTATTTAACTCGGATAGTATGTTTAAAACAATATCTCTATTATGTACATCTAAACTCCCTGTAGGTTCATCTGCAAGTATTAATTTTGAGTTTTTTAAAATAATTTTTGCTAAAGCTACTCTTTGTTGTTCCCCACCACTGAGTTGATAAACTTTTTTTTCTTCGAAATCTTTAAGTCCTACATCCATTAATGTTTTATGAATTTTTTCATTTTTTTCTTTTTTGTTAAGTTTTTGAAAATAAATTGAGAGCATTAAATTATATTTAACTGTTTCAGAAGAAATTAATCCATAATCTTGAAATAAATATGATATATTATTTCTTAATAGTTTTATTCCAGATTTTCTATTAAATCTAGGATTTTCTATACCACAAATATTAATATCACCTTTATCTGGAATTTCAAGAAGACCAATTATATTAAGTAAAGTGGTTTTTCCTTTTCCACTTTCTCCCATAATTGATACAAACTCGCCTTCATTGATATCAAGACTATAATTATCGAAAATAATTTTATCATTATATTTTTTATAAATATGTTTTAAAGAAACTATTTCCATATATTTTATTCTCCTTTTAATATTTGAAAAATAATTTTTCTAGTATATTTTTTTGAGACTATATTAAATATAATAAGTTCTAATATTATAATAGAAATACTTATAAAGATGATTGTTATATTAATATTCATTATATAGTGAGCAATTAACGACATTATAAAGATTATTAATGATGTAAAGCCCCATAAAAAGAGATAATTTTTATATATGCTATAAAATGGAAATCCGTTAAGTTTCTTATGAGCAATATTTTCATTATGCATTTCACAAAAAAGCTTACATATAAATATTATTAATATAATTAAACCTATGAAATATATAATTCCTGGTATAACATTTATAATTAAAATACCATAATACATTGCTATACTATTAGAAAAATCACTTTTTATAAATGGAGTCTCAAGTATTATACTATCTAATTTACAATCCTTTATTAAAGGAAGAAACTGGTTATAAGCGTTGTCCGAATTTACTTCAGCAAAATAATATCCATTAGAAAAGAATTCTGAATAATAAATTTTATCAATATATTTATTATCAAAAATCCATATTAAAGGACTTCTGATTCTTCCGAAATTATCAGTTCCAGTATCAGTATTAAAAGTTAGTATGGTTTCGTCTGATTTATAATAAATAAAATTAAATTCTATATTTTCATAACCATAGTTTTTCATTTGAGTTATTATCTCATTATTAGAGTATAATTTTTCTGGAACTAAAATATTGAATTTACTATAATCAAAATCTAAATTATTAATAATATCTCCATTAGGTTTATGTATAGGATTTAAATTTAAATAGTTTTCATTAATAATTATAAAATTTTGATTAAATTTTTCAGCAATAGATTTGTTATCAGACATAATACGATAATTATTACTATCTATAAGTACTCCATTATTTGTATTAATTGTATTATTATAAAATTTTTCCAAAGATTCTTCATAATATTCTGAATTTGTTGAATTATCTATTTGATATATTGGAAAAGTTACATAATTTTCTATTTTGTTTATTATATTATTTTCGGAAACATAGAGTGTATAAATTGAATATATATTCGAACCAATTAAAGAAATTGTATATATTAAAAAAACGGAAAAAACAAGCTTACCAGTAAAAGTAGCTGCGAAGAGTTCTTTTTTTGAACTTTTTCCTTTCAATTGATTATGATTACGTTGAAAGAAAATCATACAATTTGATAATATAAGAATAGTTAATATAATCACTAAATTAATTAAAATATAGGAAATAGAATATAAAAAATAACTTATAAATATGCCATTATAAATTAATGATACTATCAAAAAATTTAATACTTCAATTATTAAAAATATTAAAGAAAATATTTTTAATATATATAAAATATTTAATATTATAATATTAAAAGTGCTAAAGCCATCTATTTTTTTTATTATAGCCTCTTTTGGTTTTGATAAAGTATAAATAATTATACTGATACAAAGAATAAATAAAGGTAAAAGACATAATCTAGAAACAGAGAAAGCCGATGATGAATATATTTCATTAATTATGGATACATCATACCCATTTTGTGATAAAGTTTTAAGTATTATATCTTCTGATTTTGAAGATATATAATAAGAAGCATTATTAAGATTATATATTGCAATATTTTTAAAATCTGATATTGTAATATCATAAATTAAATTTGGTATATTTAATTTTATTATATCATCAGAAAAGACATTTTTATTAGAAATAATTTTATTATTTGAAATTATAGTAGTGTTATTGCCTACATTTATATTTAAAAAATTATCCTTATTTTGAGTTTTATATAAGAGGTAATTTTTAGAAGATGTGTCAAAACTAACAGTTTGATACATAATATCTTCATTTATACTTTTCATAATTTTTTCAATAGATGAAATAAATTCTGTATTTGTAATATTAGAATCTTTTCTTATTGTTATATGTGTTTTATCAATAAAAATGTTATCAAAAGATTCAATTGAATAATTTAGAAAAAGTATTAATGAAATAAATATCCAAAAAATAGCAAAACATAAACACATCAATTTTTTCATATAAACTCCAAAATAAAACAAAATTCATTTTTTAATTGAATTAAAAAATGAATTTTGTTTTTACATATTAACCTTCTGCGTCATTATTCCAGTAAACATATTTAGTCTGGAATAAATCTCCCCAGAAATAATTCTTGTTTACTGCAGACATTATATTTTTTGTAGCAACACTCGTATATACTTTGCCAGATTTTCCAGCTTTAACTGAAGAACTATGTGTATTTTTACTATGCATATAATCAGACTCTGCGTATGCAAGACCTGTTGAATAATGCCATGTACCTCCTCCAACAGAGACATTTGTTTTAAAAGCTGCAGATGCAACACCAATGCCAAAAGTAGAAACTGATATTGCTGAAATGATACCGAGGGAAACAATCTTTTTAACAAGGTTGGATTTTTTTGACATATTGTGATTCTCCTTAATAGTTTTATTGTATAATAATACCACTTTTTTCAGATCAAAACAATATATAAATTTGACAAATAAATTTATTAGTTTAATTGTCCATTTATAAATTTTACATAATTTCAATAATTTTTATTACCGAAATTATAATTTAAATATAAGGTGTAAAAAAAGGTTTTAACCCTATATTCTTAGCTTTTTTAGAGTATATGAGCTATTCCGATATAAACAGAAAATATGGCGGACAAATAATTTATGTTAACAAAGCAATGAAAACAGCTATTGCAACTAAAGTTGGATTGAGCATTGTTAGCGTAAATAACGCTATTACCGATTTTGTAAAGAAAGGCATTTTCAAGCGTGTTGATGTAGGTACATATCAAGTCAACCCAAACATTGTCGGAAAAGGCGAATGGAAAGACATCAAAAATATCCGTGCAACATTTGACTTCGCAAACAAGGAAGTCGTAGGAGATATTGTAAGAGAAGAAGATAAAATAGATATAGCAACAGACGAAGTGGCAATTCAGAGCAAAGCAGCATTAGAAATGCTCAAAAAGCAGGAGGCTTAATCTATGCCAGCAAACATACAAATTCCTGAAAGTCTTTTTTACGACATACTTCGATACTACATTCTTAATTCCAATGGTGAAGAAATCCCAGAAGATATTGATAAACGAATAATTGAAGGTCTAACTGACAAATTACAAAAAATAGTTGATAGAGAATTATACACAACATATAAAACAGCAAAATCAAAAGAAGAAAGAGAAAAAGCAAGACAAGCATATCTTGATAGCAAAGGTATTCCTAATAGTTTTCGATGGTAATTAAAAAACAAGAGCGTAAACACGCTCTTGTTTTTGCTTTTAGACGATTATCTGCTTCTTCCCTTTGGCTTTTTTATTTGTTGGTCCTTGTATTCTTTTTCTACTTTCTTATGGATAATTTCTGCATTTCTCTTAATTTGCTCTCTACTCATCACTGATTTTATTAGTGGATTACTGCGTTCAGCGGTAGCAAGTTCTTTTGCAATGTCATATTTTTCAACTAATGCAGATATTCTTGCTTCTAACACAGCTATACTCTCTTCCGCACTTTTACGCATTTCTTCTGCTATTTTTGCCTTATCTTCTTTTGCAGATAACTCAGCTTCTTTTTCTCTTAGTTCTCTTGCCCATTCTGCAAATCCTTTTTCTCGCTCTTTCATTTCATCTACATATGAAGCAGTTTTTTGTAGATTTAATATATAATCGCCAGAAATGCCCCTTATAGCCCCTGTGAGCGTCTTTTTGATTGGTAAAGCTTTTACCTCTTGCGTGGTTAAAATACGCCCTTGTAGGTCATTTAAATGCTTTTCAGCGGTATCTATTGCTGAATTAAGCTGTTCAAGTTTATTAATCTTTTCTCTTATTTCCTTTTCTTTTTCTATTTTTAGTTGTTCTACTTCTGCTTGTAATTTCTTTTTCTCTAATTTCAATAACTTTCTTGCATTATCGTGTTCTTGTGCCTTTTGTTCAGCTTTTAAGACTTTTTCCTGTGCCTTCTGAATTTTTTGCTGTGCTACTTGTTCAATCTTTTCAGCCTTGGCTATCTTTTCTAAAGCTGTTCTTTGCTTTAGTTCAGATACAGTTTTATTTCCGTCTTTGGTAGCTGAATTTAGTATGTTTACATTATGCCCAAGAGCTGATGAAACAGCTTGCTGTAATTCAGAATGAAATGAACGGAGGTCTGCACGATTGATTTTTTCCTTTGCAGATACTTTAAACCCACCTTTTTTCTTATCTTCAACAACAGGAATAAATGCAAAATGTATATGAGGTGTTGTTTCATCAAGATGAACATATGCGGAAATTATATTCTCTTGACCATATCGAGCCATTAAAAAATCAAATGTAGCTTTAAAAAATTCTGAATGTTCAGCTTCAGATAAATCTTTTGGAACAGTAACCACCCAATCACACATAACATTAACATCAGCACGATTTTGGACTTTGACTTCAGAAAGTCGTTTATGAATAAAGTCCATTTGCGGAAGTGGTTGTATATTTTCAGCCAAATTCCAATTATTATGTGTTAGTTCATTCTTTATATCCTCATTACTTCTCGTTATACCGTCATTTTCTTGTCTACCATAGTGATTAAGCATATGTCCAAGAGCTGATTTACAATACTTAGCAATATGTGCCACAGAGACACCTCCTTACAGCAAGATTATACAACAAACTCCATAAGTAAAGCAACCCAAATTTGTTTTGGTATAGCAAGTTATACCATTTCTGCGAAAATGGTTAACTTGCAAGGGGAAGTATCCCCCTTGACCCCCTCGACAAGCTAATGCTTATATGATATAATATCTCAGTCGGCTTCTTCCGTCAGGAAGGAGGTGGGCTTGTGTCTTACATAGTTTCTCTTTTAATTTCTATCGTGGCAGGTGTAATTAGCTACTACATTTGCAAGTGGATTGATAGGAAGTAGCCCGACAAAATCCCAAAAAGAAAACCCCAGAGGTCGCACCCTCTGGGGTTTTCGCTTGCGTGGACTTGCGTCCATAGCTTCTCTTTAGCTAATAACATTATATCATATGAGATGATTTATTTCAATAAGCATATTCCTAAAAGTATTTTACAGCGGTGTGTATACACCGCTGTTTTTTATCCGAGGAATAAAATAGATAAGATGAAAAATAAAAAATACTGTAAAAATGAGGGTTTCAAGAAAATAGGATTATAAGAATTCGATAATGTTATTATAATTATAATTATATGAAACTAAGATAAAAATAAGGAGAGTAACTGAAATGAGTAAACAAAGAATTGATAAGCAAGTTTATACAGAAGCAATAATAACACAAGAAGGTGAAGTAGTAAGTTCTAAGACAGTTTATAAGACACAAACGGAACCTGATTTCGTCAAATTGTATTTAGTAATTAAATAATTTATTTTATATAAATTTCTTTTAGACTAAGGCGTATCTGAAAACAAAAATTTGCACAAAAAAATAAAAGGTGTATAAATAACAGAGGATACCAAAATTTCAGTAAGTGGAATGTTTTTTCAATAAAATCAAGGCTTTTAGACGTATTGTTACTCGTTATAATAAGTTGGCTTCTTCATTTCTTGCTTTTGTTTATATTGCCTCTATTTGGCTTTTGTCTAAATAATAAGACTATCTTGAGTTTTCAAATACGTCCTAAGTAATATAAATAATTCTATCGTTTAAAAACGATGCCATCAACACATATTCGTTTTTAAGCTTTGAGTATCAAAACCTCGTTTTTTTGAGTATCAAAACCTCGTTTTTGAGTATCAAAACCTCGTTTTTGAGTATCAAAACCTCGTTTTTAAATGCCTAAAAACCGCATGGTTAAGCCATTACCATTTCTCTAAAGTATTATAAGTATTTAAAGTATCCTTATCTAAAGTAGTGAGCTAGTGGCTCACTTGGCTAAAAGTGTAAATTTTTTATTCTGAAATCGCCGTAAATCCTCTCTAATTCTATTAAAACTATTTAGCCTATAATTTTTTCAAAAACTTTCTTAAAATAGCTTAGAAGACATTTATAGCAATTTTAAGTGTATATATATTTAAGTTTTTTTAATTGTGTTGACAAAATAGGCAATGTGCGTTATAATATTAATGTAAGTTACTTAGTAAACAAACTAATCTAAATTAGTAATTAAGGTGATATTATGAATAACAAAACAGTTACTTGTTCTTTCGTTTTGGATAGAGATATTTATAACGCTTTTAAAAGCATTGTCAGTAGACACGGAGAGAATGTCAAAGGAAATATCGTGAGATATATGCAAAATGTTATCAGATATGATACTCCTAACTTTGATACCATAATGGCAATTGAAGAAGTTCAACAGCTCAAAAAAGACCCAAATAAGCGAGTATATACTTCCTTCAGTGATGTTTTAAAGGAACTTGATGAAGATGAATGAAAGAAATATGTACAATATTGTATTAACTTCATTGTTTAAAAAAGATTTGAAAACAATGAAAAAAAGAGGATACAATCTCTCACTGATGAATAATGTTATTGATACGCTCTCTTTAGGTTTACCTTTGCCCGAGAAATATAAAGACCATAACCTTATTGGAAATTATAAAGGGTGCAGAGAGTGCCACATAACATCGGATTGGTTGTTAATTTACGAAATATCAGATAATGAACTTATCCTCTACCTTACCAGAACTGGTACTCATAGTGATTTATTTTGAAAAAATGCTCAAATTTCAAATAGAAAATCAGATTTCTGAAAGAAGGTAGCAAGCACTGCAATATGTCGTACATCCGATATGTTACTGCTTGTTAGGGGTGTCCCCTAACAAGCCCGTGTAAATTACAGAAAAGTATATAAAAATTAAAAAATGCAAAGCACTAAATTAGTGCTTTGCATTTTTTAATTTTTGTTCTTGATGTCGTTCTGCCATAACTGCATGATTGATATGTACCTCAAAAACAACGCTTGTCACTGCTTTACCACTTTTTTTATAAGAAACATCTATCCAAATATCAGATTTTTCATTTATTTCTCTTAATGCAATTTCGATTGTGTTTTTTTTGAAATCAAAAAACTGTTTATATTTTTTTTCGCAATCAAAAAATTTTCTAAGTTCTTCGACTGTAAATTCATGTTTTAATTTTTCATTTCTATATTTTCCATCTTCACACTTCAAAATTTCATAAAGCCTAATAGAATAGTAGGAACTAAATTCAAGTATGTTTTTGAGCTGATATTGTGTAAACCATTTCTCAAGTTCCATAACATATGGTTTAATTTCATCCGACAAACGAAGGGTAAGTTCTCCAGCTCCATCATATCTAGCAGTACTTATCCAATGAAACATTTGCCAGGGATGTTTGGGATTTCCTGTTCCAATATACACTACAGATTTCATTGCATCCTCACAAATAGATTGAATATCTCGGTAAAGATTATTCTTAGAGATATCAAAAAAATCAGCTAAATCAGTTATTTTACATGAATAAGTCTTCAAATCCTTATCCTCTTTAACTACTTGTGTTATAAGTAATCTAATTAGTCTAGCTGTTTGTAAAGTTACTGATTGTTTACCTTTAATTATATCATTAGCAGCAGCAGTATAATGTTCTCCATTATAAGTCATATCATATTTTTTAATATTTGACATTTACTAAACAATCTCCTTACTATAGAATTGTTTGATTTTTATCCTATATTGTTAAGTGCTAAAATTACCATTTGTTAAAACTAATACGATTAAATCCTCTCAACCCTGCTAATTTCTATAATATTCATTTTGATATTGACTTTCTGAAAAACGTTGAGAAAAAGTTCTTTTTCTGCTTTGATTGCTTTGTTTCTTCTGGTGTAGTTACTTCATTAATGGTGATTTGTTCTGTAACCTGCTTTTGGATCGTGCCTGCATGTAAGGCTTGGGCAGCATTTAGAGCTGCTGTTGTGTTTTCCATAGCAGCAGTAATTTGTTTGATTTGATTGTCTTTGACAATCAGTTGTTCTTGAAATAAACGAATTTGATTGTCTTTAATAGCTAGCTGCTTATCCAATATGGATAATTGTTCTTTCAAAAGCAAATTTTGCTCTTCTAGAAGTGATAGTGGCAATATTTCTATTTTTGCTTGCGAAATTTGCGTTTTTGCTTGCGAAATTTGCGTTTTTGCTTGCGAAATTTGCGTTTTTGCTTGCGAAATTTGCGTTT
>CACXCI010000080.1 GCA_902766105.1 uncultured bacterium | reverse complement strand
ACAACTTCAATATTATTTTTATAATTCATTGAAGTTGAGCTGCCGCCATCAAATGCCATTGCTCTATCAAGCTTTAATTCATTACATAATTTCTGAACTTCATACAAATCCATAGGGTTTTCATCTGTTATTATGAGAATATGACATTCATCAGTTCCTTTTATACCTATTATTGTTCTGGATGTTTTATGTAATACAGAAGCTGATTCTCTTATTACATTTCCTTCTTCATTTTTTACAATAAAACCTTCTTCTTCCATTTTTAACTCAGGCACAATCAATGGTCCGCCCTGAGCAGAGGTTATTACTGTACATCCAAACGGTATTTCTGATTTGTGACCAACAATTGCATATTCAAATTTGTTACCGCATTGCATAACACGAAATTCAGAACGATTAATGATTTTATTCATATTTTTTCTAAAAAAAGGATTTGCGAGTAATGCCTGATTAAACATTGGATCTGCTGATGTTACTCTGTCAGTAACTACATAAGAAATTGTTTTCCCGTTTTTGGGATCAAAAAATCCTGCGTTAACAGTTAATGTGGATCTTCCTTTTATATGAGCTTCTCTGTTTGTTATCAAATCCTCTGATGTAACAAATTTTATTTTTCTCTTTACTTTTTCTCCTTTTAAAACAATATGATATATGCCGTTGTCATGCTTGATTGAGATATTATTTGCAAATGACGGCGTAACAAAAAGTATTGTTAAAAGTAATGCTATAAAAATTTGTTTTAAAAATTTCATATTATAAGTCCTTAGATTTGTAAAATCCATATATTGCAAACGAAAAAGCAATCATAGGAAATGTTGATGTTATGTACGGCGAAAGAATTTGTTTTTCTGCCAATAAGTCAAAAAACGGCAGAGTGATATAATAGAGGAATATAAACCCTATTGCAATAGTAAAACCTACCAATCTTTGTTCTCTCGGTTTACTAAAACCTAACAAACAACCTAATATTGCAAGTAATATACATATCAATGGGTGTGTATATCGCTGCAAATATTTGTTTAAAATAAAGTTATATTCATCCCACAATTTCTCTTTTTTTAATAATTTGGCATACCTATGTAAGTCATGATTAGAAATATCACGCTCTTTCATTGTTGAATAAAGCATTAAAGTATAAGCATTTTTCGCATCATCACCTTCTAATGCCGTATATCTTTTCAAACGTTCTATATCAAAATATATGCCATCATTTGAAATTTTATAATTTTTAACCTTTTTTAATTCCCATTTATTATCATGAGCATACCCAACATTGGCTAAATATATATTTGATAACTGATGAACATCTTGATACACATGATTTGCAAACTCAAGAACAACAACATTATTTAATTTTCTGTTGCTGGATTTTGAAACTATAACTGCTTTTAAAGGGTGTCCTTTTTCATCCTTTTTAGTATATATAAACTGTGTTGAACGTACAGATCCGCCTATAGCTCTTGATTTTGCTTCTGCATACGGAATTCCTTTGTCACCTGTTATAAAACATAAAACTGTAAATATACAACTTAAAACAATTACCGGCGCAATAATTCTGGCAAAAGACATACCCACTGCACGAAATATTGTTATTTCCGAATCTTTACTCATTTTATCAAATGTAAACAAAGTACCTAATAACAAACCTACAGGAAAAGCTTTATCCAAAATTTTTGGTAATTCATACAAAAGATATAATATAGCAGTTTTCATGCCATACTCACCGGATAATGCGTCTTTTATTGTGTTTAGCAACGTTTCCGGAGCAATCCAAACAATTGTAAACAATAAAATAGCAACAAGTGATGCCATCGTAACTTGCCTGAACATATATCTGTCATATACGGTTATTTTAGGAAATTTTAATTTCATTATAAAGAGAAATCCTTTCCTAAATAAAATTCTTTTGCAACAGGGTTAACAGCAACTTCTGTACTCTTACCCTGAATTTTTATTTTACCGTCAAAAATTACATAAGCCCTATCGGTAATTGATAAAGTAGCTTTAGGGTTATGGTCGGTGATTAAAACACCTAAACCCTTATCTTCTGATAATTTTCTGATATTTTGTTTAATCTCGCCAATCGCAATAGGGTCAATACCTGTAAATGGCTCATCTAACAAAATAAAATCCGGACTGGCAGCCAAGGCTCTTGCCAATTCCACACGACGTCTTTCACCACCGGATAAAGATATTGCTGAGGCATCTCTCAATCTTGCAATACCAAATTCTGATAATAATTCTTCAAGTTTTCTTCTTTTTTCATCCTGAGTTAATTTATCATTCATTTCAAGAACTAATTTTAAGTTGTCCTCAACAGACAAACTTCTGAAACTGGAGGCTTCCTGAGGCAAATAACCAATACCGGCTCTTGATCTGATGTGCATTGGCCAAGTTGTTATTTCTTCATCATTTAGAAATATTTTACCTTTATTTGGCTTGATAAGACCAACAATCATATAGAATGTAGTTGTTTTACCAGCTCCGTTTGGACCTAGCAAACATACTACCTCACCTTTATTTATACTGAATGAAACGTCATTAACAACGCTTCTGTCGCCGTATATTTTTACTAAATTTTTTGCCTCAATCTTCATTTTATCCCCTTTTATTGATAGCATTATTCTACCTAAAAAAATGTTCAATTGCAAATTGAATAGTTTTGGGCTTTGCATTCTTGTATCTATATATCTTTGCATCTATTATTTTTCATTTTTATAAAAACATTACAAAATGTAAAATTTATGAGAAAAACCGTTACTTTTTAGGGAAAAATGGGTAAATAAAATATGTACACAAACCATTTTCTTTTTCTTTATTTTCTCCTACACAAATTTTTACCGAAAACAGCCGTTACTGACGGCTATTTTTATTTGCAAAATCGGTTAAAAATAAAAAGGCGACACCCAGATTCGAACTGGGGGATAAAAGCTTTGCAGGCTTCTGCCTTACCACTTGGCCATGTCGCCTT
>CACXCI010000079.1 GCA_902766105.1 uncultured bacterium | reverse complement strand
TTTTAATAGCTGGGGAGAGACTCGAACTCTCGACCTCTCGGGTATGAGCCGAACGCTCTAGCCAGCTGAGCTACCCAGCCATATTTATCGGCTACAAAAATTCTCTCATAAAGATATTTTTTTTTCAAGCTTTTTATGTGCAAATTATTTTTTTACGTGTTTTTATACTCAAAAGGAGAAATTTGATGAAAGTTTATGACATAAAACCTTATGAACAAAAGAAACCGGTTTTTGGTGCTAAAGTTCATCTCGCCGGAAATGTTGATACTTTACCTAGAAATGTAGTTTTAACTATAAAAGCTAATGCCAAAAGAATTGGCAAGCGAAATGATTTAATTATGTTTTATTTCGGCAAGCGCGAGATTAATCTTATTCCCTGTGTTGATGGTGATATAATGCATCAATACAGATATGTATTTGCAAAATCAAAAATAAATGACTTAGTACGAGATGAAGATCTCAGTTATAATGTGTTTAATGACAGGTTAGAGGAATCTTCAATAATTTTTGAGGCTATATGTGAGTATCTTGGAAATTTACGCAGAAGTATAAGAACAACATATGGGAAACAATAAAAAAGACGGACTTTATGTCCGTCTTTTTTATTGTTTTATTATCTTTTACCAGTTGTTTTTATTATGTGCCAACCAAATTTCGTTCCTACAGGATCCGAAATCTCTCCGACTTTCAAATCAAAAGCTGTATCTGCAAATTGTTGTACCATTTGTTTACGGTTAAAATAGCCTAAATCTCCGCCATATTGTTTTGATGGGCACAATGAATATTGATATGCGGCATCTTCAAATGTAATATTCCCGTTTTCAATTTCTTTTTTAATTTGTACGGCTTCTTTTCTTGTCTTAACAAGAATATGGCTTGCTCTTACCTCATGAATATCTAAATTAGGGTTTAAAAATCCGCCTGCTGCAAATGAGCCTAATCCCATGAATGTTATTGCGATTGCTAAGAATAATTTAATTATATTTTTCATTTTCCCCCCTTATCAACTTAACGAAATTTTGTATCTTTTGTTCAATTATTTTAACATACAAATTTAAAAAATATAAGTACTACAGTTGAATTGTTCTAAGGACTATATAATATCTGTAATTGCCCCAATATACAATGACAGACAAAAAATTGTTATCTAAATCAGATGCTTCTAAATATGTATCAGGTATGGGTTTTCTTTTTGAACTGTTAACTTTTCTGCCAATCAGTTTGAGGGTTTTTTCTCTGATAAGTTGAATTTTTGTCATTTTAATTTGCGGCAGATTATTTTTATAAAAATCCATCGGCACCATTTCTTTTTTGTAGCATGGAACGATATATTTAATTTTTCCTGCTTCTTTGAATAATATGTACCAGTTGCCGTCGTGTTCTCTTGGGGTAAGCAGATAGTAGCCCGGTTCAATTGCAATAGTTTTGAAATACAGCGGTTCTGTCATTCTGAAAAGCGGGTATGGCGACCATGTTGAATAGCGGGTATCTTGGTACTCCCCGGGGTCAATATTGTGGATATATTTTAGTGTCGGAACTGGCATATCTCTGTACATTTGTTCTATATCAATTTCTCCGGTGTATTCATCTTCTGAAATTTCTTGTTTATCAACATCTTCCGGGTATGAGGCAGCTTGATTGTCTGCACAGTTACCTGTCAGATTGATTGCAAACAGTCCGAATAATAGTATGAAAATAGTTATTAGAAATTTTTTCATATTATGATTTTAATATTTTTTCTAAAAAAATCAATCATATATTATATTGATTAAATTTTCAATAATGTGATAATATTGGTTTATGGAAAGAAAAGAATTTATAAAAGCAAATCGAATAGTAATAAAACTTGGTACAAATGTTTTGAGAAATGATGAAGGTTATGTATCACTACCAAGAGTTTATACATTTATAGAAGATATTGCCCGCCTTGTAAAATCAGGGAAAGAGGTAATTGTTATAACCTCGGGTGCTGTAGGTTTGGGTAAAAAACGTTTAGGCTTGGAAAATACTCAAGGAACCGCTCTAAAGCAGGCATGTGCTGCTATAGGGCAAAGCAAATTGATGTCTATTTATGAAAGCGGTTTTGATACTTATGGTTTAACGGCTGCCCAAATTCTATTGACAGAAGATGATTTTTCTGTCAGAGAAAAATATTTAAGCCTTAGAACAACATTTAATAAATTATTAGAGCTTGGGGTTATTCCTGTTATAAACCAAAATGATACGGTTTCAACTCTTGAAATTTCGCCAAGAGTAATAAAAGAAGATATGCAGGTCTGTTTTTCGGATAATGATAAGTTATCCGCACTTGTTGCGAGCGAACTTGAGGCGGATTTGCTTATTATATTATCAGATATCGAAGGATTATATAGCGCAAACCCTAAAACAAATCCTGATGCCACCTTGATTAAAGAGGTAAAAGAGGTTAATGATGATATTCTTGCCTTAGCTTCAGGTGCGTCAGACGGTGGACGTGGCGGAATGGAAACAAAACTGACAGCAGCAAGACTTGTAACTCGTTTTGGCGGCAAAGTTTTGATTGCAAACGGTAAACAACCATACATAATCAAACGTATATTTGAAGGTGAAGATGTGGGAACTATGTTTCTTCCCACAGACGAAAATTTGTCTGATAAAAAACGTTGGATTGGCTATGCAACAAATATTGTCGGAAAAATTGTTGTAAATACTGGGGCAAAAAGGGCATTAGTAGACGAAATGAAGAGTCTTTTGCCAATTGGTGTTTTGGATGTTATAAATACTTTTAATAAAGGGGATGTAATCTCTATTGTAGACGAAAATCATAACGAATTTGCAAGAGGAATTGTAAATTATGATTCGGAATCTTGCAGAAAATTAATTGGTTCTCATTCTGATAATATTTTGGATATTTTAGGCTTCAAAAACTATGATGCCGTCATTACAAGGGATAATATAACTATATTGTAAATTTTATAATAAATACCTGACTTTAATTATGTTGTTTTCACTATCAAACCCTGTTACTTGGAATTTTGCGCCTTTATTCAATAAAAACTCGCCCTCATTCCAATGTTGTCGGTCTATGTTGAAAATTTTATCCATGTCGAGATATTTTGCATCTTTTGGAAAATCAATTTCGAGAATTGTATTACCATGGGCAAACCGTTTTGCTGCATTTAAGTCTGTTGTTGTTGAGCAAAATGATTTATCCTCAATAATGCTTCCGACTTTATTCAATTTTGCAATATCTTCATCTGACAAAATATCTTGTAATGCTCGGTAAAGAGTTTTTCTTTTGTTGTTTGTCGTGATTTTTGTGTTGTCGGCGAATATATCTTCAAGTTTTTTTATGGTATTATCGACTTCTTCCTGAAAACTGCCTGAAAATTTGTTTTTGCCGTATCTGAGTTTGCTGTGGATTCCGTCGGGGTGATATTTGTAATAATGCAGTGCTTCCACATCTGCCTTTGAATAATATTGTTCTATTTTATTTATGTAATCAATAATTCTGATTTCACCTGTTTTATTATCAAGCATAAGGGATTGGTAAATTTTTCCGCTATCATCTACATAACAGCATATTTTTTTATCTTCGCTATAAAGACCTTTGAAACCTTTAAATTCTTTTCCGGCACTCATTCGTATGACATTATTTTGAGAGTAATACCGAGCCGAATGTACAATTTCATCAGCTCCTGCAAAAGAGTTTTGTGCTGCTTTTTGGGCATTTGTAATAATTTGTTCTTGATTAAGAACTGCGCCTATTTCTTTTATAGCTTGTGGTTTTGGCATAGATGCCACTGAATTAGTTGAAAAAATATATTTTAAACCTTTTGTTGAAAAATTTTTAGGTGGTTTAGGTATACACAGGCAACTTTTGACGAGTCTGTCGCCGCTTTTTACCATAAAATTTAATGCAACTTTTTGTAACCCCATATAATATTTTCCCTTATATCCCCTATGTATATATAAAGTATTTATTTGTTCAAAAATTGCTTTGTAAAATATAAATTTTTTTGTACAATAATACATAATAATATGAGATTCTTCGCTATTGCTCAGAATGATTATGAAGGATAAAAATATGGAAAATGATTTTATACAAATTGCAAAAAGTGCAAAACAAGCTTCCCTTAAGGTGGCGGGTTTAGCTTCCGAAATTAAAAATGAAGCTCTAAATAAAATTGCACAGGCTTTTGAAGAAAATAAACAAGAAATTTTTGATGCAAATAAGCTTGATTTAACTCAAGCTAGAAGTCTTGTTGATAGCGGTGAAATAACTCAATCTACATATAATCGTTTGAAATTAGATGAAAATAAAATGCGAGATATGATTCAAGGGGTAAAGGATATTGCAAACCTTGAAGATCCAATTGGTAAAAATCTGTTTGTGCGAAAATTAGATGATGGTTTAACCCTCTATAAAGTGTCTTGTCCGATTGGGGTGTTGGGTATAATTTTTGAAGCAAGACCTGATGTTATTTCGCAGATTTCTTCCCTTGCAATCAAATCTTCAAATGCCGTAATTTTAAAAGGCGGAAAAGAATCTAAAAATACAAATAAAAAGATTTTAGAAATTATAAACAATGCCTTATCAAAGGTTAAGGAATTTCCGCAAAATGTTATTCAACAGGTATTTACAAGAGAAGATGTCAGCGAAATGCTAAAGTGTGATGAGTATATAAATTTGATAATTCCACGTGGCGGCAACAAACTCGTGAAATATATAAAAGATAATACAAATATTCCTGTTTTAGGTCATGCAAGCGGAATATGTCATATTTATGTTGATGAAAGTGCGGATATAAATCTTGCCTCAAGTGTTGTAGTTGACGCAAAAACCCAGTATCCCAGTGCTTGTAATGCTGTTGAAACTCTTTTAATTCACAAAAGCTTTCCAAAAGCTGACGAACTACTTGCCTCACTTCAACTGGAAGAAATAAAACTTGTTTCAAACCCTGACAGATGGGATATTGAGTATGGCGATAAAATTTTATCTTATAAATTTGTTGATAATGTAGAGCAGGCAATAGAGCATATAAACAAATACGGTTCAGGACATACGGACTGTATTATTACAAAGAGCCTTGAAAATGCCGAAAAATTTATGAATAAGGTTGATTCTTCCGGTGTTTATATGAATGTATCAACAAGGTTTGCCGATGGCTACAGGTATGGTTTTGGAGCTGAGGTCGGAATTTCCACAAATAAAACACACGCAAGAGGTCCTGTCGGTTTAGAAGGCTTAACTATATACAAATACAAACTAATCGGCAACGGTCATATTGTTGCTGATTATGTTAGTGGTAAAAAGCAATTTCATCATAAGGATTTAACTTTATGATGAAATAAGTTGTGCCAATAGCTCAGGAAATTTATTAATAAGGGCATCTGCAAATTTTTCGGTATCAATTTGAGTAATTACAACAGATAACAGGTCTTGTGGAAGTTCTTTTATCATTTTTTGTAAATATTCAGGCTTTATTACTCCCATTGCTTTAACTGTTTCGTCTTTATCTCTTTCACGACCAATCATGTGGGTATAAGCATCTGTGCTGAATTTTTCATACAGCTTGTTTTCTTGATTAGTAAGAATAAATGTCAGTTCACGCTTTTGAGTAGGTTCAAAATTTGTGATAGCCTTTTTGTAATTCAAATCTCCTAGTTGTCCGATTTGTGTTATAAGTTCAGAAGAGCTTCCTTTAGCTTCTTGTCCTGTAACACTTTCTAATATTTGCTGTAAATACATCTCGGGTATAAATTTTAAAGCCTGTAAAAGTTTTTCTTTATCCATATCTTCATGAGTCAACAGGGCATCAAGTTCTTCTTCCGGCATGAATTCAATAACCTGAGCTTCCGAGAATAGCTGAAAGACAGTTTTTAATAACTCTTCTTTAGGGATGTCTTTTAACATGTCAAGCAGACTTGATTGGGTAAAGTAATATAATCCTTGTACTAAATCATTTGTTTCCAGCATTGGAACGAGTTTTTCCAATTGAGCAGCGGTCATTTTTTTCAGAATAACTAATTTGTTTCTGGGATCTGCCAGCTGAAACAGTTCAATAAGCATGTTTACGTCAGTAAACATATCGGCAGCCATTTTGACCGCTTCCTGATTGCCGGCAGCTGCTTCGGCTTGTAAGATATCTTCCACAGACTTATCTTTATAATCTTCAAGTCGTGATGAGGGGATATTAAGCCGTGATGCAAGGTATTCTAAATTTGTATCAATTCTTATGGACATTAAAAGACCTCAAATTCTCTCTTAAATATATAAACGTATATTATGTAATCTGTTTTCAGATATGGGTAAATCTGTTACAAAAAGTAATAATGATTACAATTAATATATACCCAAATTTTATTACGAAATGTAAAATTTATGAGAAATTGTAACAAAACTTTAAATAAAAAATACTTTATATATATAAGGGAAAAATAAAAGGGCTGAAACAATGAGTTTCGACGTAAATATCGGAAGAACACAACCAGTAATAAAAGCGGCAGTCAACACAAATAATGATGGTGGCAGTGGCGGTAATACCGGTTTTATGATGCGCGGTAAACGTAAAAAGGACGAAAAAGATAATAAAAGTCTTTTTTCCTCAGAACCGGGATTAGATTCTTTTGAAATGGGTTCTAAACTTCCTAAAAATTATGATGAGCTTTTCGAAGAGAAGAAAAACTGGCTAGATAATATAGTTAACAAGTTCAAAAAATAATCAGTCATAGATGTATTGCAGGTATGGTGCAGGATTTATTATTTCACCTTCTTTATTTTGAAATATACTGTTTACGCCGTTTCCTGTTGTTATTATTACCTCTCTTACGATAAATTCACCGTTTGGTTTTTTGAAAATTTTTGTATGTGCTTCTCCTTGGTCATTATATTTGTAGGAGTGGTCTATAGTGTAAACTATATTATTATCACCATCGGTTCTTGTTGTTGTTTTGATTTTACCTGCTTTATATTTTTGAGTGAATATTTTTTGAACATTTCCTTTTGTATCTTTGAGTACGTATTTTACAATTTTACCTTTTCTGTAATAGGATTCTTCAATACCACTGTTAAAGTGTTCAATTTCTTTACTTATTACACCGTTTTTGTAATAGTAATGACCTTCCAAAATATCATCATCATCTGTTCCTGAACCTTTGTAGTGTGATTCAAGAAGTTTATTGTTTTTGTCATAGATGAAATTTTCTTCTTCGGTAACAGCTCCGTTACTATTAATATTTTTTGTATTTATTATATCTCCGTTGGCATTGTATTTATTTTTTATGGTTGAATAAATATTCCCTGAGGTATCAGAAACCTGTGTTTCTGTTATGTTCCCGATTTTATCGTAAGTTATATCTTTTATAAATTCGCCCTCTGCTTTATTGTATATTTTGTCGTGAATTTTATTTCCGGCATCATCGTATGATGTATTTTTTTCAAATATTTTTATACCGTTTTTGTCAAATTCAGCTGTCCATATAGGTTTTTCTGCTTTGTTAAATTTTGTTTTGATAACAGAAACCAGTTTTCCTGTTTTATCTTTTTCTATCATTGTTGTCATATTATTTTTATCGTATGTAGTTATGGTTGTATGACCGTTTTGAAGATTTTTGCTTATTCTTTTGGCAAATTTTGATTCAATTTCATAATTGCCTGCTTCTCCAGGGTATATTCTCCAGCTATTGCCGTCTAAAACCTCAACATTGGTGATTTTATAACGCATTTCATTTATTGTATTGCCGATGTATGTAAAGAATGATTTAACCAGTTTTGGTTTTACCACGGCTGTCGCTTTTTTGCCTGATGTATCATAGCCAATCTCAATAGCTCCGTTATTTATGCTTTCATAATAAGAAATTGTATCCGAATCTATGTAACCGCAATCTTTTGTAAAAATGTCTACTCCATCTTTTTCCACTCTGATAAGTTTCTCATCACCGGTATAAAAATATTTTTTTACCCATGATTCATCTTTACCGGATATTCCGGCGCGTTTTAAAAGTCCGTTTTTATAATCTAAAAACAATCTTTTACCGCTTTTTAACGGCATCATAAATGCTTGAGTTACTCTATCTTGCCCATCATATAATATTTTCCCGTGATATTTTAAATCTTTAAATCCTGTAAAATCAGTATGGGGTTTTATTCTGTTATTTATTTTATATCCTATAGGTGTTATCATGGTTTTTCCTTATTTTATTTATAAAATCTGTAAAAATTTTTTTTGCCCTCTGTCAAAAATAAATATTTACAAATTTATATATTGATATGAAGATAAATAGCATAACTGATTATTCTAATAAAACAAATCAGTATAATCAGTATAATACCATTCAAATACCCTATAACAATCAATATTCTCGGAAAATTGGCAATCAAAACGGAAAAGTTAATTTTGAGGGCAGATTATTTAAACTTTTTGGAATAGATCCGATTTGGAATTTTCATAAATTTTCTGTTTCGGAATATAATACGCTGACAAAAGGCGAATTGATAAACTTACGTAAACAATATTTTAAAATGTATAGCAAAAATCCGATTAAATACGAAAGAATAGAGAAATTACATGAAGGTGTTTCGGAGTATATGAGGCAAACCATGGATAATCTATATGGAGAGGGTAATTATGTTGTCATCACAATCGGGCGTTCAATGTCATCAATTGGCAAAGTGTTAGGCTATAAAATCGGTGAGCAAAATGTTATAAATATACCAATGACAAATGCTGCAAGATATTTCGATATGAAAAAGGTTGATGCTTTAAATAATAAAAAGGAATTACGAGAGTTTCTCAAATACTTAGATTCTTTGGGGTTAGGTAAAGGAAAAATTAAAAATTCCGACAAACAATATGTTATAACCGATTTTTGCTGTACAGGATGTTCTTTAATGGGGGCAGAGAATTTATTTAAGTCAAAATATGTATGGGATGGTCCAAAAAATGTTTCAAAAATGGATTTTTTATCAGATTGGGCCATGGTTAACGATACATCTGTGATAAATGATTTTATGAGTGGTGAATATAAAAAGTTGGCATTTGTGAGCCGTTGCTGTAGTTTATCAGATTGTGCAAATCGTACAATAAACCCGATGATAGAGCCAAGGCAAACCAAACTTATTTGGTTTAAGCTTCTCGATAATCAAATGCAAAAGCAATTCTCATCAGGCTTAAATGCGTTAAGCTAAATTGTGGAAACATAAGCTTCAATTTCCGATTCGGAGTTCATTTCTGTTGCGGCAACAAGAATTTTATCCTCATCAATTTTTATTCCGCCGAGAATATTGTTTTCTTTGAGCTTAGCCAAAGTTTTATCTGCATTTTCAACTTTAATAACAAATTCGTTATAAAAATTTCTATTTAGTGTCGGAATACCTTTTTTCGCCAATTTTTCCGATAAGCTATGCGCATTCTTAGAAGATAAGTAACTTGCCTGTTTAAATCCTTTTTCGCCCATAACTGACAGATATAATGTAGCGCATAAGCCAATCAGAGCTTGGTTAGAACAGATATTGCTTGTCGCTTTTTCTCTTTTAATATGCTGTTCTCTTGTTTGGATAGTAAGACAAAAAGCTTGGTTTCCGTCTTTATCAAGTGTTCTGCCGGCTAATCTCCCCGGTAGTTGGCGCATAAATTTTTCTTTGCAAGCCATAAATCCCGCTGTCGGACCACCATAATTCATAGGAATTCCAAGTGTTTGAATATCGCCGACAACGATATCTGCTCCGTATTCTGACGGGGGTTTCAGTATTGCTAATGATGAAATGTCACAGCATACAACAAGCAGGCAGCCTTCAGATTTTATAGGTTCAATAATTTCTCCGTAATAATCAGGAGTTTGAACAAGCACGCAAGCGTATTCTTTAGTATCAGAAGGAATTTCATCCACCCAGTCAACTTTTATGTGCTGAGAATAAGTGTATGTTTCTATAACTTGTTTATATTCCGGGTTTATTGAATTTAGTATGCAAACTTTATATTTTTTTGAAATTCTGCAAGCCATCAAGATGCTTTCGGCACAAGCTGTTCCACCGTCATATACGGTTGCGTTTGAAATGTCCATACCTGTTAATCTGCAAATCATAGTTTGAAATTCATACATAACTTGTAGTGTTCCTTGCGAAATTTCAGGCTGATATGGGGTATATGCAGTATTAAATTCAAAGCGGCTTGCTACTTGAGAAATGCAGGCTGGTATAAATTTGTTATATATTCCACCGCCTGCAAATATTGCATAATCAGAATTATTTTCTTTTGCTATACTTTTGATAATTTTTTGTGTATCCATTTCGCTTAGGGCATCAGGCAGATTTAATTCTTTCATTCTGACACTTTGAGGAATTTGTTTAAACAAATCCTCTACAGAATTTATGCCTGCTTCTTTACACATTTGTTGTTTTATTTCGTCGTTATGTACTAAAAAGTTTTTCATATTATTCCAATTCTTTTTTGTATTGTTCGTAAGTTAACAAATCTGACAATTCTTCTTCTCCTGCCGTGGTTTCAATTTTAACAAGCCAGCCGTTTTCCCAACAATCTTCATTCAAGCTTTCAGGAGAGTCAACCAAAGCTGTATTTACCTCAACAATTTTGCCGCTAATTGGCATATAAATTTCAGATGCAGCCTTTACAGATTCAATATTTGCAAAAGCATCGCCTTTGTTAAATTCATCTCCGATTTCCGGTAATTCCAAAAATACTATATCTCCCAATTGTTCAATCGCATAGTCTGTTAACCCGATAGTATTGTTTTTCCATACATATTCGTGTGATTTAGAACATAAAATTTCATCTTGAAATGCCATATTTGCTATTCTCCTTTATAAAATTATACTCTGTTTCTCTTTTCAATAAAAGGTCTTTTTACCACTTGCGCATCGTGCAATTTTTCTCTAATCATTATTTGAACTGTTGTTCCGATAGAGATGTCATTATCAGCTTTTATGTATGCAAGTGCAATATTTTTACCGGTTGATGGTGATACGCAGCCGCTTGTAACATGTCCGACTTTTTCCCCTTGATAATAAACATCATAACCGTGTCTTGCAATATTTTTATCAAGCATTACAAGTCCCACAAGCTTTTTATCGACACCATTTTTAAGCTGGTTCATTATGACCTCTTTACCGTTGTAATCTGCAATTTTGTCTTTTGGAATTGACCATGACAGACCTGCTTCAACAGGTGTTGTGGTTTCATCCAAATCGTTTCCGTATAGATGAAGCGCCGCCTCAAGCCTTAGGGTATCTCTGGCACCTAGGCCTATCGGTTTTATTCCAAACTCTTGTCCGTCTTCTAATATTTTGTCCCACAAAAATTCGGAATACTCGTTTTCTACAAGAAGCTCAAATCCGTCCTCTCCGGTATATCCGGTGCGGGAAGCCAAAAGATGTACACCTTCGATAATGGCTGGTTTTATTGTAAAAGATTTTTGACCTTCAATTTTGTAGCCCATTTTTTTCATTAGATCAATTGCCTTTGGCCCTTGAATTGCAAGAAGGGAATAGTTATGAGATTGATTGTCAATTTTTACATCCATACCTCTTTTGTTGCGTACAATCCAGTTTAAATCCTCATCAATTCTTGATGCGTTACAAATTACAAGATATAAATTTATACCAAGATTATATATAATTAAATCATCAATCAGACCGCCGTCTTTGTTTGGTAATTGGCAATATACGGCTTTTTCATAATCAAGTTTGTCAATGCTTTGGGGTACAATTTTATTCAAAAAAGCAATTGCATCTTTTCCTTTTACTATAACCTCTCCCATGTGCGACACATCAAACAAACCGACCTTTTCACGAACTGTTTTGTGTTCTTCTATGATTGACGAATACTGTACAGGCATGTGCCACCCTGCAAAATCAACCATTTTAGCGCCAAGCGCAACATGTTTTTCATGTAAATAAGTTTCCTTGACCATTGATAACCCCCTCAATTAATTTTATTGTTTCACGTATGAACAAGTCATGTCAATGATATATTTAGATAAATTACAAATATTTATAGCTGGAATTTTTGTTCTTGACCGATATAATTTTCCTATCTATAATCAACCTATGGGGAAAGTTAAATCAAAGTGGATATGTCAACAATGCGGTTATGAAACAGCGGGATATTTAGGTAAATGTCCCGAGTGCGGTGCGTGGGGTTCTTTGGTTGAGGAGGTGCAAAATGATTTGAAGCCCCTGAATATTTCTCCTCAAGGAATTATTAATAATTCAAAACCAGAATTAATAAAAGATATCAAAATAGGTAATGAGGTTAGAGTAAGCTCAGGTATTTCGGAGTTTGACAGAATATTAGGCGGAGGATTAGTTCAGGGTTCTTTGGTTTTGATTGCAGGAGATCCGGGGATAGGAAAATCTACGATTCTATTGCAAACAAGCGGGAATTTAGCAGGTAAAGGGAAAAAGATTTTGTATGTGTCAGCCGAAGAATCTTCAAGGCAGGTAAAACTAAGGGCAGACAGGCTTGGTATATCCTCTGATAATCTGTATATATACCCTCAAACTAATATGGAAAGTATAAGAGCGCAAATAGAGGAATTGAATCCTGATACGGTTGTGGTAGACAGTATTCAGGCTATTTATTCTCAGACAATTTCCAGTTCTGCAGGCAGTGTTTCGCAAATCAGAGAGTGCTGCAATATATTGATGCAGATTGCAAAAACTCAAAATATTACAATTGTTGTAATCGGTCATGTTACTAAAGATGGTAATATTGCAGGACCGAAAATACTGGAGCATATGGTAGACACAGTTATATATTTTGAAGGTGATAAGTATAAATCATACAGAATTTTGCGTTCAATGAAAAACAGGTTTGGAAATACCTCAGAGGTCGGTATTTTTGAAATGGGGGTAAATGGATTAAGGGAAGTAAAAAATCCAAACGAATTGTTCTTAAACGAACGTTCACAAGATGGTATTCCGGGGAGTGCAATTATTGTTACAAATGAAGGTACAAGACCATTACTTGTAGAAATTCAGGCGCTTGTCGGGACAACCCCTTACCCCAGTCCAAGAAGGGTTGCTAATGGTGTAGATTACAGTAGAATGCTTCAGATATTAGCCGTTTTGGAAAAAAGAGTGGGATTAAATTTATCTAAACAGGATGTATATGTTAATGTAATGGGCGGAATCGAAATTGATGAACCAAGTGCCGATTTGGGAATTGCCATTGCAATTGCTACCTGCGCAAGGGATGTTGTTGTTGATTCTCAAACCGTTATAATCGGTGAAATCGGCTTGTCAGGAGAAATTCATCCTGTTACAAATATTGATAAGCGCTTGAACGAGGCTATAACGTCAGGCTTTAAAAAGGCAATTATTCCTTATGCAAATAAATCAGTTAAAAATGATAAAATTCAAATAGTTCCGGTTAAGCGTTTAATGGATGCTATATCCGCATGTATTTCCCCGCAAGGGTAATCTCATTTCCATTGCCCATATAACATGCGACAAGGTTGAAGGATTAGGTAAAATTGATGAATTACGAAGAAAAGTTAGGTAAATATTTAATTGAAAATAATCTTACAATAGCAACAGCAGAGTCTTGTACAGGTGGTCTTGTCAGCTCTAAATTAACTGATGTGTCCGGCAGTTCGGCTTACATAAAATTAAATTTCGTAACCTATGCAAATGAAGCAAAACACGATATTTTAGGTGTTGATTGGGATATTCTGAATGATTATGGAGCTGTTAGTGAACAGTGTGCTGAGGCTATGGCAGAGGGTTTAAGTAAAATTACAGATTGCGATATTGCACTTTGCACAACCGGAATTGCAGGGCCAACAGGCGGAACAAAGGATAAGCCTGTCGGTCTTATGTATATTTCGCTCAAGTATAAGAATATAGTTACCATTAAAGAAATTCAATTACCGTCGGATACTCCAAGGGTTGAAATGAAGGAAAAATTTGCAAATTTAGCCTTGAAACTTGCTTATGATGTATTAACTCAGGATAGAATATAAAATCTTTTATTTTTGTTCTTTTTAATGTATAATTTTACCAAAGGGAATTATATATTGTGAAAGGTTATTTATATGAATAAAAGTCAATCAATGGGTATGTATGTAATTTTAGCTGTTGTTGTAATGGTGTTTATTTCAACAATATTTATGACAGGTCCTTCGACAGATACTTCTGAAATTTCATATACAAATTTCTTACAACGTTTAGAAAATAAAGAATTTACCAAAATTGAAAAGTTTGATGATATGATTATTGCTGTTCCAAAAGAGCAGCCGGCTCAAGAACAAGCAAAAAATAAAGATGCTGATAAAAATATGGTATCTCCGTTTTTAACCAAAGAAAACAGAAATGCTCAAGCTCCTTTAAAACAATATAAAGTTCAGATTCCTGCTCGTGATGATGAATTGATGACAAAATTAAACGAATCGGGAGCGGATATAACAGTTAAAAAAGCGCCTGAGTCAGGTCAACTGGCGGGGAATATAGGAACATTTTTAATAGTTTTGTTTGCTATAGTTTCTCTTGGTTTTATGATAAAAGCAATTCAAGCAGGCGGAACTCAGGCAATGTCATTTGGAAAAAGTAAAGCAAAAATGCTTTTAGACAGCAAGGTTAAAACAACATTTAAAGATGTCGCAGGTATAGATGAAGAGAAAAAAGAACTGGAAGAAATCGTTGATTTCTTAAAAAATGGTGAAAAATATATAAAATTAGGTGCAAAAATTCCCAAAGGTGTATTGCTTGTCGGACCTCCAGGAACAGGTAAAACATTGATGGCAAAAGCTGTTGCCGGCGAAGCAAGCGTTCCGTTTTTCTCAATATCAGGTTCTGATTTTGTAGAAATGTTTGTAGGTGTTGGAGCAAGTCGTGTAAGAGATTTGTTTGAGCAGGCTAAAAAACACCAGCCTTGTATAATATTCATTGATGAAATAGATGCTGTCGGTCGTCAGCGTGGTGCAGGTTTAGGCGGCGGGCATGACGAACGTGAGCAAACACTTAACCAATTGTTGGTTGAAATGGATGGTTTTGATGTAAATACAAATATCATTGTAATTGCTGCAACAAACAGACCTGATATTTTGGATAATGCTCTG
>CACXCI010000078.1 GCA_902766105.1 uncultured bacterium | reverse complement strand
CAGTATAATGGCAGGGATATTGGCATTTTCATTAGGTTTATGTTTTATTTACGATTTAGCCAAAGCAAAATCAGAAAAAATAATAACGAATAAAGATATATCGTTGTCTGTCGGGATATGTCTTGTGGGAGCTGTTGTGGTAATTTTACAGCTTTGTAATTTCTCAATTCCTTATTATTCAAATCAGACCTTTGATTACGGGAAACATCTTATGCAGTTTTACTTGAGAGATTATGATCAAATTTTACCATTTTTGTTATTGTTTTGTCATCTGTGGCTATTGATATTGGCATGGAAATTTTTTGAAAAAAACAAGTTACCTTTTATCTTTTTATCGTTATCTACGTATATATGCTTATTTCTTTTTTTAAATATATATCGTTCATCTTTTTGGCATTTTATGTTTTTATTTTTAGCATTAATTATTTCTATGTGGATGTATTTATCAGAGTATAAAATTAATGATAATTTTCAAAAAAGGTATTATGCTGTTTTTACGATATTATTTGTGCTTCTGACATTTTATCAATATAAAGGTGAGGTTGTAGGAGCGCAATCTGCAATTTTGGATTATTTGCAAAACAGCGGAGGCATATATAAAAATCATAAAATTTTCATGTATCCGACAGATTCCAGTGTGATAGGAATTGTTCCAATTTTACAAAAAGAAAATTATTTATTTTACGATTGTTTAGGAAATTCATATAAATCTGTAGAATTGTATAGGCACCAGTGGGATACTCCAAAGGTTGATTTTGATAAAATGCTTGGTATGTTAAAAAATGGTGAAACGGCTTATGTTTTTGTATCAGTGGCTCGCCCTCATGAATTGATGAATGAGAATTTTTCTGATTATGTAACTATATACAAGCATAAGAATAAAAACGTAAATATAAAATTGCTCAAACGTGAGTATAATGTTTTTATTTGGAAGTTAACAAAAAATAAATCCTTTTAAACTATATTAAAACATGTAATATTCCGTAACAAAAATGTCTGTTGTAGCAATTAATCTTACAGTTGTAACTTTTTAAATGTAATAGAAATGTAGGAAGGTATATTTATGTTGACAGTTTGTAGTGTAGGACATGGAAATAATCCGAATTGTGCAGGGAATAGTACAAAATTAAAAGCTCCAAAGCCTAATTTTATGGCAGCAGATCAAAATATTACTAAAGATACAAAGCAAATAAATGAGTCGAATAATGGTAAATTTGATTTATCCGAAGCAGGTAAAAATTTTTTAAAGGGAATAATTAGTCCTGTAACTGCGGCGATAAAACATCCAATAGCCACAATGTCTGTTTTGGTCGGGACTGTTGCGGCTTGCTCGTTTGTACCAATTTTAGGGCCTGCTCTTGCCATAGGGTTCGGAGCTTACAGTTTAGCACAGTTGGGCAAAGGTTTTTATGATGTTGCCAAGAATTGTTCAAATGGCGATTATGATAAAGCCGAAAAATCTTTTGATACAGTTGGACAAGGCACTGTCGGAACAGTTTTGAGTGTGCTTGGTATTAAGCAATGTGCAAATGTTTCCAAAGAAGCAAAATTGATGTCAGAATCAGGTGTAACGGCATTATCAGATGTGCAAAAATCCGAAATTGCTGCAAGTGTGAAAAGTGCCGGCTTTTATAATAACTTAAAGGAAGCTCTGTCATTATTTACGACAAAAAATGGATTGAAAGCTTCATTTGCACAATTTAAACCCGATATGTTAAAAGCAAGATGGCATGATATTAAAAATATATTTACCAAGTCAAAATATATAAAAGAAACAACCGAAGAAAAGGTACCGGACAGAATTTCCGCTCAAGAAAGAATAAAACGCTTCAAAGAAAGTCCGGAGGGTTTAAGACGAGCTGCTTTAACTGATGAACAGATAGAAGCTGAGGTTAAAGGTGTATATGAAAAGGTTTTTGATGAACTTAATATCCCAAAAGAACAGCGTCCGAAATTAAATATTACAAAAGGGAAAGAAGCTCATGGTGGAGGTTACAATCATGGTTCTCATACTATAGAATTTAATCCGGAGTCATATAAAGCCGGTATATTTGAAATGGAAGATATAATGATGCATGAAGCAACTCATTGTAGAGAAGCTTTATTAAGAGCAGGTATCCCGCAAGAGCAAGTTGATGCTATCGTCCAGAATGAACTTATAAGCAGAGTAATTAATGGTGAAGGAGAGCAAGTTATCAAAGGTGCAAATATTGTTGGAGCCGAAATGACTACTCCTCCCCAAATGTCCGCAGGCATGAAAAATGATTTTGTACAGTTTGCTAAGGAAAATTTGTATAACAAGGATACTAATGTGGGTAAAATGCTGGAAAATATTACTACCGATCCTGATGCTGTTCCTCTTTTAGATAAATTAAAAATGCTAATAAAACAGCATCCTGAATTTGTAAAACAATACAAATCTGAAGGTGAAGCAATAAATGCTTTAGCAGAATACTCACTTGCCCACAATTTTAGATACAACTATTTCACAAATGTAAAAATCAGCACAGGATATGAAGCTGTATTTACACCTGAAGGTAAGATAGTCATGAAAAATAAACATCTGAACATCGGAAAATTATCTCCCGAAGAACTTGCACATGCAAAACAATCTCTAATTGATAATATTACTACAATAGAAGGGAATGGCAGAACATCAGGCATAAAAATCTTTGGGGTGTCCAAAGAAGAATTTAATCAGTATCAGTTTTCTCCTGAGGAGGTTTTAGCGCAAAAGAACGGAAATAATTTCGTTATAGATTCAATTCAGGCGAAAATGGAAGCTATGCGCAAAGCAGGAACCCTTTCTGCGGAAGATGAAGCGTATATGTCAACTGTTATAAAACATGCAAAGGCTGTTATTGAATATAAAACAAAAGGTCTTGAATACTATAAAAAATATACTCAGCTGATAAATAATCCTAATGATAAGGCTTTGGCTAATTCAGTAAAAATTTTAGAAAAAGAACTGTCTGTATTGGAGGGTAATCTTCATGCAGATGAATACAAAATCGTTACCCATATTGCAAGAAAATTCAAGCTTGGAGAACATTCAGCCTTGGCAATTCCTTCAAATGCTATATATGAAATGATTAGCGCATTAAAAAATGCTGAAAAATAATCTGTTATAAATTAAAGCATTTTTGCATCTTTAAGATTTTGCATTTTATACATCTCAGAAGCTGATTCAATATTAGGAATTGTATTTTTTGTTGTTCTGATGCCGGCATAAGCTTTTAGTAATTCACCATCAGGGGCATAAACTTTTGTTTCCAATCCCAATTTACCATCTCTAAATAGAGTTGTAATTCTTTTTTGAATATTTCCGTTATTCAGTATTTTTTGGTTGGATATTTGTCCCTGTATGATTTTATCTCCGATTTTCCATGTTTTAATTGTTTGATAATTACGAGGAAGCGGTATTATGTTTGTCATTCCAAGATATAGATTTTCCCATATTTTTGCTACTTGTGCCATATTTATTTCCTTATAATTTTTCTTTTCTGATGTGTAAAAAACAAAAAATTTTTAAATTTGTTATTTTATTAAACTATGTTAAGGATTGACTTTTTTGAAAACATTATTATTATAAAGTTAGGTAGAATAAATAAAGAAGGGTAATATTATGACATCAGCCGGTTCATCTATAATAACAAGTTTTTCATCAAATTTGGCAAATACATATTCTTATCTTGCAGCGTTGTTTCCAAAAGACGGGGTTACTTATAAAAATATTACTGAGGCAAGAAAAGATAATACTAATTATTTAACGTTAAATCAGCCTTTTGCAGCGTATTTGCAAAATAATTTCAAAACTCTGGATAAAGATGGAGATGGAGTAATAAGTCCTGAGGAAATGCAGAATTTGACAAATACTTTGTCAACTGCTGGAGTATCAAGAGCTGAATTATCTCAGCTTGTTTCAACCGGTGCATATTCATCAGATATGGTTAATAAGATTTTAGAGCATTTTGATGAAATAGACACAAACCATGATGGCAGAGTTACAAATGCTGAAATTAATGCGTTTTCACATTCTTGCAATAAGCAAGCCAAAATTGATGAAGAAAATTATAGAAAAGCAACCGGTACATCAGTATTTTACGGAAGTGATGATGCTTCTGCTGATGTTTCAAGCTACAGTATCCTAAGTTACAGATATAAGGATTTTAACTCTAAGTAGTTAATTGTTTATATCATTTCTATTTTTTCGAAACTGCAATCAAATCTTGATATTAAGTTTATATTAATGTCAAAAAACGTATGGTATAATAAATTTATACAAAATGGTAGTTTAGAAAAGGAGATTTGATATGATTCCAATTTTTGATTCAAAACGTCAATATGCACAAATTGGTGCTGAAGCTGAAAAAGCTGTATGCGAAGTTATGAGAAGCGGATGCTATATTTTAGGTCCTAATGTAAAAGCTTTAGAAACAGAATTAGCAAAGTTTATCGGTTGTAAATATACAGTTGCACTAAACTCGGGAACGGATGCTTTGCATGTTGCGTTACGAGCTTTAAATATTGGTGCGGGTGATGAGGTTATAACAACAGCATTTACTTTTGTTGCAACTGCTGAAGCTATCGGTATGGTTGGCGCAAAACCTGTATTTGTCGATATTGATTCTGATACATTCAATATTGATCCTAAAAAAATAGAAGCAGCGATTACGCCTAAAACAAAAGCTATAATTCCTGTTCACCTATACGGTCAACCTTGTGATATGGATGCAATTATGGATATTGCTCACAGACACAATTTGAGAGTAATTGAAGATTGTTGTCAAGCTATTGGTGCTTTATATAAAGGTAAAATGGTCGGTACATTTGGTGATATCGGATGCTACAGTTTCTATCCTACCAAAAACTTAGGAACAATGGGCGATGGTGGTCTTTGTACAGTAAACTCAGAAGAATTAAGAGATCACTTGATTGCATTAAGAAATCATGGTTCAATGGTTCGTTATCATAATGATGAATTGGGCGTTAATTCTCGATTAGATGAAATTCAGGCTGCAATTTTAAGAGTTAAAGCAAAACATATTGATGAATGGAACAAGTCAAGACGCGAACACGCTGCATATTATAATGAATTGTTCTCATCTTGTGCAGATGTTGTTACACCAAAAGAATTGGATGATACATATTGTGTTTATCACCAGTACACCGTAAAAATTCCTAACAGAGATGATGTTCACAAAATGTTAGGTGAAGCAGGAATTGGTGCAATGTTATATTATCCGATTCCTTTACATTTCCAAAAAGTTAATGCTTGGCTTGGTATGGGTAAGGGTTCATTACCGATTACCGAAAGAAATACAGAAGTTGTTATTTCTCTTCCGATGTTCCCTGAATTAACTAAAGAAGAACAACAAACTGTTGCAAAGACTTTGATTTCTTGTATTGAAAAGTCAAAATCAGCAGTAGGTGTATAACGCAAAACGAATGTACAAAAGGACTTTGATTCATAACAGAATCAAGGTCTTTTTGTATGTATTTAATACAATACTAATAACATATATTATGTTTAATTAAACATATAATGTAATATAATATAATAATTCTGGTTCGACCTCCACGCAGTGAGCAATAAACGTTATACGAAACAACTACAAAAAGCGAACTTGTCTGAGCGCAAGCGAGTTGTTCGCTTTCTGGTTGAGTATTACGATTTATTAGCGAACGTAGTGATGGTCGGGAGTTTCTTTCTGACCGCTTTCTTTGCGGTCAAAGAAAGCGGTCTATATCAGATAAAACAAGTTTTACAAAAGTTCCGTCTCCGACGGGTCTTTCAGACAGAGGAGCTTTTGGTGGCAAAAGCTCCCCAAAACCAGCGACCGGTACTGCGCTCACTAATCAACTGTAAGCCAAAACCCAAGAAAATTAACTCGCTTCGCTCAAACAAAATTTTCTTTGTCGTCTGTTTTGGCAACATTGATTGTTCGCTGCGTAAAGGTCGCATTTGAAAATTTATAAATATTATAATTTTATTTACCCCTACATAATATATGTTATAAACATATATTATCCTTCTTCGAGCCACTTCTTTGGGTCAAAGCGCAGATCTGTCAGTTGCATATTCAACGATTCAACATAGGGTTTGAATTTTACCAGTAATTGGGTTTTTCTCAAAAGTAATTCCTGTGCGACAGTAGACGTTTTGCAGGCAATAACCATAATTGAGCCTTTTATCATTGAATAAGGTTTTGAATTTTGTGCAAATTTTTCGCCTGCAACTTTTGACCAAAATTTACATAAATTTGAGCGGGTAACAGCTTTTTTTATTGCCGATTGTTTCATCATATCGGCAATTATATCTTCTATATTTTGAAATTTTGTATATTTGATTTTTTCCATTAGTGTTTAATCAAAAATTTTTGTGCTAATATCAGAGAATGGTTTTGGAACAATTAGATAATAGCATAAAACAGGCTAAAAATATATTACTTGTATCACATATAAATCCTGATGGAGATACCCTTGGTTCAATGTGTGGGATGTATTCCTTAATAAAGGATAATTATAAAAAATATTGTGATATGGTTGTGGTTTCCAAATTTCCAGATAATTATGATTTTTTGCCATACTCAGATAAGGTTAGATATATTGAAGAATACGATTTATCGAGAGAATATGATTTGGTAATAAATCTTGATGTAGCATCAATTGACAGATGCGCAGATGCTCAGATATTATTTAACAAAGCCAAAAATACTATAAATATAGATCATCATGAAACAAATAATTCTTACGCAGATATCAATATAATTAATTCCAAAGCTTCGGCAACAGCAGAGGTTTTGTGTGAAATTTCTTCAAAATTAAAGTGGAATATGTCAGTTGATAGTGCAATTTGCTTGTATGTAGGGATAATGACGGACACAGGTAGCTTTAGGTTTTCAAATACAACACAAAAAACAATGGAGCTTGCCGGCAACTTGATATCACTTGGCGTTAAGCCTGATGAGATGTATCAAAAATGTTATGAATCATCTTCTAAAAATATGGTAATGTTTCAGGCATATTGTGTAAGCAAGGCAGAATTTTTAAATGATGATAAAATTGCTTATACAGTCGTGTATAAAAAAGATTTGGAAAAATATCATAATAAAGGCGAAGATTATACAGACGGTTTAACGGAGAAATTACGTGCAATAAAATCAACACACGTAGCTTTTGTTGTGAAGGAATTAAATTCAACAACTTCAAAATTATCAATGCGCAGCAAGGATGTAAATGTTGCAAAGATATGCTCGACTTTTGGCGGAGGAGGACATGAACTTGCCGCAGGGGCTGTTATAAAGGCAAATACATCGCAGGCTGTTAAGATGGTTTTGGAAGAAATAAACAAACAAAAATTATGTTAAAAAGGTTCTTGAAATATAAAAGTATAAGAGTGCTGGTAAGGTTCATAAAATCTGTTATCGTAAATGATTTTTACGGTATGGCGGCAGAGATGGGCTTTATGTTGGTTGTCGGCTTCTTCCCGTTTATGCTGTTTTTAATGGCTGTATTTGGCTGGTTGGGGAACCGTTCTTATCTTGATTCTATGTTAAGGGTACTGTCAAGCATTATGCCGCATCAAGCTATGAGTTTGTTAAATTCTGTTTTGGAAGAAACGATGATATTTGATCATGGTCAGTTGATAGCGATTGTCGGCTTTATTACAACTATTATTTTGTCAACTAACGGTGTTGCGGTTGTTTTAAAAGGCTTAAACAGAGCATACAAGGTTGAAGAAACAAGAAACTTTGTTTATACAAGAATTTTGTCTTTTTTAATGCTGTTAGTAAATGTTCTTGTATTATTTTTGACGATTAACGTGATTATTTTCGGTAAAGTTATTATAATGTTTTTGGTTTCTAATTTTGGATTGTCAAGAGGATGGGCAATTACAATTTTAACTCTGCGTTGGCCGATATCATTTTTGGCATTGTATTTGATGGCATTTTTAAGTTATTATATTTTACCGGATTTAAGGGGTAATGAAGCCTTTAAAAGAAAAAGCGCATTACCGGGGACTTTGTTTTTTACAACATTTTGGTTGGTTGGTTCTTGGGGGTTTTCGGTATATGTAAACAATTTAAGTACATATAATATTGTATACGGTACAATCGGTGCATTTTTTATTTTAATGATTTGGCTGTACTACACATCAATTTTGTTGTTAATAGGCGGGGAAATAAATTCTCAGGTATATAACAGGCTTTCTCACCGTTCGCAGGAAATCAGAGAAGAACTTGAAAATTTACGTTTGCGCCATAAACATTTTGGCAGATAGTACAAAGAAACATAGATGCGTAGATGCAAAGATTCATAGTCCAAAACTTAAATAGCTATGCATCCAAGCCTCTGTGCATCCAAATATCCAAATCTCTTGTATCTTTTTCATGTTCTTGTTATCGTAAGAATATGAAAGATATGTTAGATAAAATTCTTCAAATAGAGAAGAAATATAAAGAATTAGGCGAAACCCTGTCAGATCCGGATGTAATTCAGGACTACAACCGTTTTAGAGATTTATCAAAACAAAGAAAATCTATGGAAGAAACGGTTAATTTGTATTACGAATGGAAGCAAACAACAGAAGCCATTGAAGATGCAAAAGAAATGCTCCATGAAGAAAAAGATGAAGAAATGAGAAATTTTTTAAAAGCTGAAATGGAAGCAAATGAGGCAAAATTACCGGTTTTTGAAGAAAGAATGAAAGTTCTTCTATTACCTCGAGATCCAATGGACGACAAAGATATCATGTTAGAAATCCGAGGCGGTGCAGGCGGAGATGAAGCAAACATTTTTGCCGGAGATTTAGCAAGAATGTATTTGAAGTTTGCGGATAAAAAAGGCTGGCAAACACAAATTCTTTCAAAAACCGAATGCGAAGCAGGCGGCTATTCCGAAATTATTATTTCAATAAAAGGTGATGCCGTATATTCTCAGCTAAAATATGAATCAGGAGTTCACAGGGTCCAAAGAGTTCCGGAAACCGAATCGCAAGGCAGAGTTCATACCTCAACAGCAACTGTTGCTGTAATGCCTGAGGTTGATGATGTTGAAATCGAAATTAAACCTGAAGATATTGAGATGTCTACAGCTCGTTCCGGTGGTGCCGGCGGACAAAATGTAAACAAAGTTGAAACTGCGGCAAGATTATTTCATAAACCTACAGGTATAATGATATTCTGTACTGAAGAACGTTCTCAATTACAAAACAAGGAACGTGCAATGCAGATTTTAAAAGCAAAGTTATATGATATGGAAGTTCAAAAACAAATGCAGGAAATAACCGATTTGCGCCGTTCTCAAGTTGGAACAGGCGACAGGTCTGAACGTATAAGAACGTATAATTTTCCGCAAGGTCGTCTTACAGATCACAGAATAGGTCATAACTTAAATGTTTGGACTGTTATAGATGGTGATTTGGAAGAACTTATCGGACTTTTGATTGAATATGACCAAAAATTAAAATTGGAAAAATTGGCTCAGGTAGAATAAGGGGTATTTGGTGACAGAAAGACGTTGTGCTGGTTGCTGGCAAGTAAAAGACAGAAATGATTTAATAAAAATTACAGCAAATCATGCCGACGGAAGTATAAATATTAACCCCGACAGCTTAACATTTGGCAGATCTGTATATCTTTGCTATAATGAATCTTGTATAGAGGCAGCTTTTAAGAAAAATAAGTTGTGCAAAATCTTGAAAGCCCCTGTACCAAAAGAATTGAAAGGACAATTACTGAATGAGTTACGAAACAATTAGAATAAGTGAATTAGCAAAAGAACTTGGACTTCAAAGCAAAGAGGTCGTAGAAAAGTTTGCCCAGCTTGGAGTTACGGGAAAAACTCATTCAAGTACGGTTACTGTTGATCAGATAAAAAGGTTAAAAGAGTTTCTCGCAGATGGCGGGATAAAAAAAGCTGCAAAACCAAAGGCTTTTGTTGTTAAAAAAGCAAAGCCGGAACCAGTTTCGCAAGAAGAACCAAAAGCCCCCGCAAAAGAGGAAAAAGTTGAAACAATTGAGTCTGTCAAAAAGATTGAAAGACCAAAGGTTGAGGTGGTAAAGCCTGTAAATCGTCTTGAAATCGTAAGAAGAGCTCCTAAAAAAACTGAAGGTCAGGAAACTCAAAATTATGAAAGACCTGCAAGAAAACCAACAGATAAAAAATTCCCGCCAAGAGGTGAAAAACCGGCCGGTGATAAAAAGTTTGCAAAAGGTGACAGACCGGCAAAAGATAATAAAGATTTTTCTCAAAAGAAACCTATTGAACGTCGTATAATTCCGCAGGAGATATATGACAACAAACCCGGTGCGCAAAATTCAAAACGCAGAAATGATGGTAAGAAAAAGGATAAAGAATTTTCTAAAAAAGAAGAACAGGAAAGAATTTCTTTAGAAAAAGCTGCTGCTCAGCACCATAAAAAGAAAACTCAAAAAACAGAAGAGGTTGAAGAAATTAAACAAATAGTTGTCAATCAGGCTATGACTATTTCAGAGCTATCTGACAAAATTAAGAAAACTCCTGCAGAAATTGTAAAATTCTTAATGTTAAATGGAGTTATGGCAACGGTTAACCAGCTTATAGATGTTGATGTAATCAAAAAAGTATGCGAAGAATACGGTTTAGAGGTTTTGGAAGAAGATTTGGACGCTTATATTGAGCAAGAACTTGAAAAAGAAGAAAAGGCAAAAGCATTAACCGAGGTTGATAAAAAGTTACTTAAAAAACGTGCGCCTGTAATAAGTATTATGGGACACGTTGACCATGGTAAAACCACTTTATTAGACAGTATCAGAGCTTCAAAACACAAAATTGTTGCAACTGAGGTTGGTGGTATTACTCAATCAATTGGTGCATATACAGTTTATTTAGGGGATAACAATGACAGAAAAATTGTTTTCTTAGATACCCCTGGTCACGAAGCCTTCACAGAAATGAGAGCTCGTGGTGCTAAGGCTACTGATATTGCTATTTTGGTTGTTGCGGCAGATGATGGTATAATGCCTCAAACCATTGAAGCAATTAACCATGCTAAAGCGGCTGAAATTCCTATTATTGTTGCTGTTAACAAAATAGATAAACCGGGTGCAAATCCTGATAAGGTTCTTCAGCAATTAACAGAACATGGATTAGTTCCTGAAGAATGGGGCGGTCAAACTATTACTGTTAAAGTTTCAGCACTCCAAGGTACAGGTATAGATGAATTGTTAGAATATATCTTGCTTGTTGCAGATGTTCAAGATCTTAAAGCTAACCCGAAGGCAGAAGCTTCAGGCGTAGTTATTGAAGCAAATTTAGATAAAGGAAAAGGCCCTGTTGCGACTTTGCTTGTCCAAAACGGCACATTAAGAGCGGGTAATTGTATTGTTGTTGGTACGGCTTGCGGTAGGGTTCGTGCATTGTTATCAGATAGCGGCGAGAGAATACAAAAAGCTGAACCGTCAACTCCTGTTGAAATTCTTGGGTTATCAGAGGTTCCTCAGGCAGGTGATTACTTTGAGGTTGTTAAAAACGAAAAAGAAATGAAGGCAATTGTTGCCGAAAGAAAAGAAAAAGAACGAGACAAACGCTTAGAGGCTATGCTTCCTGCACATATCAGAAAAGAAGCTGTGGCAGGTGATGATGCTATTCCTCAGTTGAATTTGATTATCAAAGCAAATACAAACGGTTCTGCTGAAGCTGTAGCGCAGGCTATTGCACAAGTTGAATCTACAGAAATTTCAACAAAAATTATTCACGTTGGTGTCGGTGATATTTCAGAAGCAGATGTTATGCTGGCATCAGCATCAAATGCTTTAATTTTAGGTTTTACCGTAAAAGAAGACAGTAATGCTTTAGCATCAGCAGAACGTGAAGGTGTAACAATCAAAAAATACGATATTATCTATCAATTATTAGAAGATATTGAAAAAACATTATTATCCTTGCTTGAACCTGAGATCAAAGAGGTTGAACTTGGAAAAGCTGAGGTTCGTCAGGTGTTTACAATCGGTAAAACCTCAAAAATTGCCGGTTGTTACGTTACGGAAGGTAAAATTGTCCGTTCAAAAGATGCTGTTTTATATAGAGATGGCGTTGAAATTTACCGTGGTGAAATTGATCAGTTGAAACGTTTTAAAGATGATGTAAAAGAGGTTGCACAAGGTTTTGAATGCGGTATATCATTTAACAAGTTTAATGACATTCAAGTTGGTGATATTATTGAGGTTTCAACAACCGAAGAGGTCGAAAGAAAATCATTGTAGGAAAATAAAATGACACTAAGAAATGAACGGGTAAGAAAAGAATTAATGCGAGATATATCAGAAATCCTCAGAAAAGAAGTTCGAGGCTTGGAGGGTGTTGTTTCAATTGTAGATGTAGAGGTATCTCATGATAATTCTTTTGCAAAAGTTATATATAGTGTTTTAGGCTCAGCTGAACAGATAGAAAAATCAAAAGAAATCATAGAAAAAAGTACCCCAAAAATTCGCTATGAGGTTGGGAAAAGATTGCGTTTGCGTTTAACTCCCGAATTGCGTTTTGTGTATTCAAACGGTTTGGAAGAAGGTTCAAGAGTAACTGAACTTATTAATAAAATTTCAAGAGGTGAAATTTAGGTGTGCAGCAAATCACTCCTTGGATTTTTAAATGTAAATAAGCCAAAGGGTATTACAAGTCATGATGTTGTTTCCAAAGTTCGAAAAGCTTTAGGTATCAGACAGGTTGGACATTCCGGAACTTTAGATCCTTTTGCAACAGGAGTATTGCCTATTGCTGTCGGTAAAGCTACTAAGCTTATTGAATATTTGGATGATGATAAAGAATATTTGGCAACCGTAAAATTTGGCGCTAATACAACAACTTATGATTTAGAAGGTGATATTACGCAAACCTTTGATAAAAAGGTTTTAGAAAGTGATATTATAAAAGCCTTAACGGCTTTTGAAGGTGAAATTTCTCAGCTTCCTCCCGTGTATTCTGCGATAAAGGTTGGCGGTAAAAAATTATATGATTATGCAAGAGCCGGCGAAAATGTAGAAATTAAGCCACGAAAAGTTGTTATACAAAGTATAAAATTAATAGAATTTGATGAAGAAGTTCAAATTGCAAAAATCTTGGTGGCATGCTCAAAAGGTACATATATTCGTTCAATTGCCTTTGATTTGGGTAAAATGTTAAATTGTGGCGCTTATTTGATTGGTTTAATTAGGACAAAAGCCGGCAGATTTTCTGTAGAGGACAGTATTAATTTAGACAATTTAAGTTCTGAGGAGATTGAAAAAAAAATATTGTATCCGACTGAAATTACAGACATTCCTGTAAGAGAGCTGAGTTTACCTGAAATTTCGAGGGTTCAGCACGGTATGTCCATTGATAATAACGGGTACAAAAATTCGGATATTGTATTTTTGGTTTATAGTGGTAGAATATATGCTGTAGGTATGGTATCCAATGAAAAAATTTTGGTAAAAAAATTATTTGAGGTGTTATGAAAAAGATTATTTTATTGTTAGGAATGTTATTTATGGCATGCGGTTCAGCGTTTGCTCAGTGTGAATACGAGTGTGTTGCCCCATATAATTTAAACAACAAAGCAAGAGCGGTTATAAGTAACATTACAGGCGCAAATTGGTTTATTGAAAATAGAGTTGAATCAATACTAAAAAAAGAGGTTTTAAAAATCGCTTCTGCTGATAAATTGAAAATAAGTATTGATTCCTATAGTCCAAAAGATTTGAAAAACGGAATTTTTAAATCAATGGAGGTAAAAGGTGAAAATGTTGTTATAAATAACATATATTTAGACAATTTGAATTTGAAAACTCTTTGTGATTTTAACTATATAAGACAATCTGGTAAAGAAATCGTTTTTGTTGAGGCTATGCCTGTAGCATTTGATTTGATAATGTCTGATTCAAATATTAACAAAACAATCCAAAATGATAAATACAAAAAAATAGTCAAAGACTTAAATAAATTGGGCATTTCTTATGGCTTAGGATTAGAGGTGTCATCAACAAAAGTTTCTATTAAAAATAATAAATTTTACTACATAATCGGTTTTGAAATACCTTTTATTTCAAAAGAACAAAGAATAGTGATACAGGCTGATTTGAGGGTAAAAGACGGCGAGATTGATTTTGCTAATACTCAGTTGGTATCTAATAAATTTAATCTGAATTTGAAAAAATTGGATTTCATGTTGAATTACTTGAATCCTTTAGAATTTTCGGTTAATATTTTTGATAATAAAGACGCAAAAGTATATGTAAAGAATGTGGAACTGGTTGATAATGCTATTAAGGCTGATGGCGTAATCATTGTTCCAAAGGACTAGAGATATATGAATAAAAAGCAAAAAATATTATTAGTATTAATAGGCTTTTGTATGTTGTTGGTAGTAGGTTTGGTTGGCTTCAATGTTCTGATGCCGAAACCTGAAATACAACCGGATGACGTTGAGGTTATGGAGCGCTCAGTTCAGGAAGAAGTTGCAGATGAGCCAAAAGCTGAAGAAAAAGCCGAAGAAAAAGAATTTGTAAATATATATTTTATAGGCAAAAATGAACATAATGAAGAAGTTTATAAAGCCGTAAAAAGGGTTTATAATAAGGATGTAGACGGATCTAAAATAAGATTTGCTGTTAACTCTTTAATCAGAGGTCCAAAACAGGAAGAGCAGCAAAGAGGTGTTTATACGGAAATTCCGTCCGGTTCACAGGTAATTAACATTACGGAAATGCCTGATAAAGTTGTTGTAAACTTAAATTCTTCCTTTGTAATTGGCGGCGGAACGGAAAGTTTATATAAACGTCTTTATCAGTTAATAAAAACAGTAAAATTAAATACAAGTTTACCTGTATATTTGTTTATTGATGGGCAAAGGGCTGATGTCGTCGGAGGAGAAGGCATCATGCTGGCTCAACCGTTGAGTAATTCTTCCTTGGATAATTAAAATAAAATGACGGAAAAAGATATTGATTATTATTTGAATTTGAATTGGACTTTAATTGAAGGTCAAGATGAAGATTTTGATGGGAATCCTTATTTTTATATAGAGATTAAAGAAATTCCCAGTTTCACCTTTTGCGCCAAAACATTAGCAAGAGCAAGAGAAAATTATAAACGGCAGCTAAAATTGACCTTACAGGTTATGTTGGAATCAGGTGAGCATATTACAGAACCGGGTGAAGAGAATGATGAACCCGATTGGGAAAATTTGTGTCCATAAAAAACTTGGTGTGTAGAATCCCTATTTATTGATTTGTTCAATTATTTCTTCTACGTTTTTTACAAGTGTATGATAATCATCATTATTATCAATTACAAAATCCCAATCTTTAATATTATCAAGTCCGATTTCCGTAATATCATCTTCACCGACAAGTTGACCGCCTCTTTTTTGTCTTAATTCTCTGTCTGCTTCTATTCTTATGGTGATTGCACCCGCATTTTTAAAAATTTCGTATTCGTGTGGGACTCGGACATCTGTAACAATGATATTTCCGTCTTGTTCAAGGATTTTTTTCAGCCAATAATCCTGATCTTGTTCTCTGCCCCGGTTTCCCAGTTCAATCAAACCTGCTCTGTATTTAGCTTTGTTTGCTTCAATTTGTTCATAAGTTAAATTGTGCTGTTTTCCGTAGGTGATTTTTATAATATCACCCATTGCGCAGCGTTTGTAATCAGGTAGTTTATCCAGCATAATTTTTGCGGCAGTATCTTTACCGCTGTATTGTTTGCCTGAAAATATGATAATTTTGTCAACCATAGAGTTTCTCTTTTGTTTATATTATCATCTTGCTGTTTGTTTGTAAAGTTTTGTAACATAAATTTTAACTTTTGAAATCAGAGATTTTTAAAAGTTTTTATAAATATGCAGCGGGGTTAAACCGAGGATATTAAGGGAGTTACGAGTATGGGAACACAAACAGATAGAGTTACGGCTATTGGCGTACAAACAAGAAGTTATCATTCTTCAGGGAATGGTTATTACAGACCTGCATATACAAAACCGCAGGTTGTGAAAGTTAATTCGGTTATGACAGGTTTAAAATCATTGAGTTCTGTTTTGAACGGTATTCCGACATATATGGTGAGTCCGAATTTTGCAGAAAAATTTTCATTAAAGGCATAGATGTTAAATAACAGTCGGTTTGAGAAGAAAGAACAGAGATTTTGCGAAATTCCAAATTGTAGGGTGCAATTTTTTGCACCTTAACCATGATAGGATATAGGTATGAGTTATGTAGGGTGCATCGTTTTGATGCACCTTAAAATTTTATAGTAGGGTAGACTTCAGTCTACCACAATACGAAATGGTTGACTAAAGTCAACCCTACTAAACTAAAGTCTATCCTGTTTTTTATGTATGCCTTTATTTGTGAAGACATGTTAAATTTATATTATTTTATGAGCAATATTTTTTAGTCAAAATTTTTATAAATATTATGTAGGAAAGTAGAAAGGAATTTATTATGTCATTAGATAGTGTAAACAACGGAAAAGATAATACCGCATTGTATACCGCAGGTGCTGCTGCAGGTGTAGGAGCTTTAGCAGGCGGTGCAACAGGTTATTATACAAAATCAATCTTAAAAGATGATGCTCCGACAGATGAGTTTGTTAAAAAAGCTGCAAAAAATATGCAAAATGCTATGCCAAAAGAAGCTGTAGATGCTCTAAAACAGCTGGCTGAAGAAGGTAAAAAATGTAAAAATGCCGCAGAATACAGAGATTTATTATCTCAGATATATAAAACAGGTTATTCAATAATACCTTTGAATGATGCTAAGAATGCAATGCTACAAAATTCTCAAATGTTTGAAATAATGGGTTTAAAAGGAATGGATGAAGCAAAAATTGCTTCTGCAACAAGTGTGGATGAATTGGTTGAACAATTTGGAAAACATTTTGACGATGTGTTTGCCGGAAAATCTGTGAAAGAAATTCAGGCTGCTTATGATAAAGCCGGACTAAAAGTTGCAAAAGCAAATGTTATAAATATTCTATCTCAAATTTATGACTTTGATAAAAAGAAATTTTTGAATTTTGATGAGCTATTTGATGATACTCCTGTTGATAAGGCTACCAGAAAAATTGCACAAGCTGTAAAAGATGCAGCTAGTAATATTAAGTGGAAAGCTGCTGGTATTTATGGCGGTATCGCCGCTGCAGTTTTGGGTTTGGGTACATTGATTGGTGTAAATATGACTCAACAAGATAATGTTCAACCCGCAGATGAAAACGCTGAAGCTCAAGATACTCAGGTTCATGATGCTCAGGCAGAAGATGTAAAACCTGAAGAAGCTCAAGCTTAAATAATTAAAAAGTATATAAACCGCCTTGTAAAATTTACAAGGCGGTTTTCAATAATGAATACTATTATGTAAAGTTAATTTGCTAAAAATACCAAATTTACTTGAAATTATGCTATATTCGTAATACTATTATAAGACGAGTGTAGATAGTACAATATTGGATTTTATGTTATGGCATTAAACTTTCAGGAATTAGTTTTTAATTTACAAAAATTTTGGTCGGATTATGGTTGTATAATACAGCAGCCCTACGATATAGAAAAAGGTGCAAGTACAATGAACCCTGCAACATTTTTGCGTTCATTGGGACCTGAACCTTGGAATACTGCAATGATTGAACCTTGCAGACGTCCGACCGATGCAAGATATGGCGAAAACCCAAACAGGCTTGGACATTATTTTCAATTTCAAGTTATTTTAAAACCATCTCCTGATAATGCACAAGAACTTTATTTACAAAGTTTGGAGGCTATGGGGATTGATTTGACAAAACATGATGTGCGTTTTGTTGAGGATAACTGGGAATCTCCAACTTTAGGTGCTGCAGGTGTAGGTTGGGAAGTCTGGCTTGATGGTATGGAAATCACCCAATTTACATATTTTCAACAAGTAGGCGGTTTGGAAATCAAGCCGGTTGCACTGGAGTTGACCTATGGTTTGGAACGTATTGCAATGTATCTTCAAAATAAAGAGTCCGTTTACGATATTATGTGGAATGATACGTTAAAATACGGTGATATTTATCTTCAAAATGAAATTGAGCAATCGAAATATAATTTTGAATATTCTAATACTGATGCACTGTTTACAATGTTTGATCTATACCAAAAAGAAGTTGAAAATTGTGTAAATGCAAAATTGGTATTACCGGCTTATGATTATGTATTAAAATGTTCGCATACCTTCAATTTGTTGGATGCACACGGTGTAATCAGTAAGGATGAACGTAACAATTTTATCGGCAGAGTTCGAACAATGGCTTCTTCTGTTGCAAAATTGTATGTAGAACAAAGGAAAGCAATGGGATTTCCTTTGTGTAAAGATAATTGTCATTCTGAACTAGGTTCAGAATCTATATGTAAGAGGTAGCGCCTCACCCTACCCTCTCCCGAAAGGGGCGAGGATATTAGTAAAGGAAAAATAGATGGCAGAAAAATTTAACAGAGCGACATTTACTCGCAGTTTTTTAAGACACATAACAAGAATTAAAGCACCTGATGAAATGCTTGCCGAGGCAAAAGATGGCGGGTTAGAAAAAACACTTGGTGTTTGGGATTTGATAATTCTGGGTGTTGGTGCGATTATCGGCTCAGGCATTTTTGCGGTTGTTGGTATAGCAGCAGCCGGTAGTGCAGACGGTTCATCATTAGGAGCAGGTCCTGCGTTGATGGTGTCTATGATTATTGCGGCAATTGCGTGTGTATTTTCTGCTCTTTGCTATTCTGAGTTTGCAACAATGATTCCTGTTGCCGGTGGTGCTTATACCTATACCTTTGCAACTTTGGGTGAATTTGCAGCATGGATGGTCGGTTGGGTTTTAATGCTTGAATATGCAATCGGATTTATTGCTGTTGCCTGTGCTTGGTCAAATTATTTTATGCAGTTTTTACAACTGTTTGCTGACAAGCTGCCGGCATGGGTTACTGATGTAACTGCTAATGCTTGGCTGACAAATGATGTATTCTCTGTTGGAGATATGGTTGCTAAAAATCCCGATATATTTGTTCCAAGAATATTAGGAGTTCCTATTTGTATAAATCTACCGGCTATATTGATAGTTCTGTTGATGACAGCTATATTGGTTAAAGGTACTAAAGATTCAGCGAAAATGGCAGGATTGATGGTATTTATAAAATTAGCGGTAATAGCATTATTTATTTTTGTTGGAGCTGTATCTTTTGTGCATACCCCTCCAAACTGGACTCCGTTTGCTCCGCATGGTATGGCAGGAATTTTCTCTGCTGCATTTTTAATATTTTTTGCATATATCGGATTTGATGCTTTGGCAACTGCCGCTGAAGAATGTAAAAATCCTCAAAAGGATTTGCCAATTGGTATTATCGGTTCATTGCTTGTAACAACGGTTGTTTATGTGCTTGTTGCTTTAGTCTTGACAGGCATGGTAAATACGGCAGGTCCTGTTCCGACATCATTTTTAGATGCTCCTATGGTTTATTGTATGAAATTAATTCATCATGACAGTTTGGCTTGTTTGATTTCTGTTGGTTCATTAGCCGGTTTAACCTCTGTATTGTTGGTGTTGGAAATGGCTGCTACAAGAATTTTGTATGCTATGAGCAGAGATCATTTTATATCTCAAAGATTTTTGAAGTTACATCCAAAATTTAAGACTCCCGCACTTTTGACTTGGACTGTTGGAATTCTGGCTGTTGTTGGAATTTTAACCTTGAATTTGAATGTTGCTGCAGAACTTTGTAACTATGGCACATTTGCATCATTTATTGTTGTTTGCGTTGCTGTATTGATATTACGTCATACAGATCCTGAAAGACCAAGACCGTTCAAGGTCCCGTTTTCTCCATGGGTTCCGGCATTGGGTATAATATGCTGCGGCGGTTTGATGATATATAAATCAATGGAAGCCGGCAGTTCAGCTTTATTGTTCCCGGTATGGCTTGGCATAGGTGCGATAATCTATTTGTTGTACGGATTTATAAAAAACAGAAATAACGAGAATAAGATACATAATGAATTGGTTCATGGAAAAGAAGAATAGAAAGAAATATAATTAAATGAATTTACACGAAATTAGCCGAAATATATTAAAAAAACGTAGTATTGATGATTTGATGAACACAAGTAAAAAGTCTGAATTAAAAAAGACTTTGAATGTGTTTGATTTGATTGTAATTGGTATTGGTGCTGTTGTTGGAACGGGTATTTTCACAATTATCGGAACTGCTATTACCGGCAGTGCGGAAAGTGCAGGTGCCGGTCCTGCAATAGTTATTTCAATGATTTTGGCTGCTGTTGCGTGTGTGTTTTCAGCATTGTGTTATTCCGAAATTGCCGCTATGATTCCTGTTGCGGGTAGTGCATATACATATACCTATGCAACAATGGGTGAATTTATGGCTTGGCTTGTTGGTTGGATTTTGATGCTGGAATATGCTATCGGAAATATTACGGTTGCAAGTGCGTGGACAGGATATTTCGTTCAATTTTTAAAAGGTTTTAGACAATACTTGCCTGATTTTGTTGTAAATTTCCCAATTTGGTTGAGATATGATTATAAAACAATGAGTGCCTTGTGTGATGCTAATAGTTGGAATATTCACGATAAAATTCCATATTTGTTCGGACATATCCCCGTTGCAATAAACCTTCCTGCAGTTGTAATTGTCTTGCTTTTGACGATATTGCTTGTCAGGGGGGTAAAGGAATCTACAAGAGTTGCGGGTATAATGGTCGGTGTTAACATGTTTATGATTTTATCATTTATTGTAATCGGTTCTCATTATGTAAAACCTGAAAACTGGACACCGTTTTTGCCTGTAGCCCACCCAATACAGGGTGTTTTGATGGGTACATTTTTGATTTTCTTTGCATATATAGGTTTTGATGCTATATCAACTACTGCCGAGGAAACAGAAAAGCCGCAAAGAGATTTACCTATTGCAATTTTAGGTACTCTTATTATTTGTACAATATTATATGTAAGCGTAGCTTTGGTTTTGACAGGTATTGTGCCGGTTGATATGATTGATATAAAAGCGCCAATCGCTCATGCAATGAGTTATGTCGGTAAAGATTGGTTTGCAGGGTTAATTTCTATCGGTGCTTTGTGTGCCTTAACAACGGTTTTGCTTGTTTATCAATTAGGTACAACAAGAATTTTGTACGCAATAAGTCGTGACAGATTTTTGCCGAAATCTTGGAGGTTAATTCATAAAAAATACAGAACCCCTCATGTAATGACATGGATATCAGGTTTGGTTGTTATAGTTTGCGGACTGTTTATGGATTTGAATATATCAGCTGCTTTGTGTAATTTTGGAACATTTACATCATTTGTAATTATTTGTGTTGCTGTTTTAATATTAAGAAAAACCGAACCTAACAGACCAAGACCATTTAAAGTTCCTTTCTGTCCTTGGTTCCCTGTTTTAGGAATTTTGATATGCACAATATTGATTGCGTATTCTTTGAAAACTTTAAAAACTTCTTCAATATATTTTATAATATGGATGGTTGTAGGGTTGTTAATATACGTTTTTTACGGTTATAATCAAAAACGTTTGGAAGAAAAGAAACGCAGCAAGTAATGTAATTTTAGGAATTTATATATAATGTTGTAGTAAAATCTCTCCTTTTGAGAGAAAAGAATTTCAAGACGAAACGTAGTTGAGTTTTAGAAATTCAAAAGAGGGTAAATGTTTTTTACCAAATTTTATTTAGCGCATTTAATTTCAAAAATAGTTCTGTCAATTTCGTCAAAATCGTTAATAATGCCCGAAACACAAGGAATCTTTTCGTATAATTCAGGACTTTCTTCAGAACAAATTGCAATAATTTTACCTATTCCTGCTGCATTGGCAGATTCAATTCCTGATAGTGCATCTTCAATTACTATGCAGTCCTGTGGCTTTAATTTGAGGTTGTTTGCGGCAATTTGGTATATGTCAGGTGCAGGTTTGCTCGGAACAATTCCATCTGCGTAGACTACGTTTTCTATGTCAAACCATTTTGAAAGATTGAAAGTTTCAAAATAAAAATCAACATTGTTTTTATCAGACATAGTTGCAATTGTTCTTGGAATATCATTTTTTTTGAGAAAGTCCAAAAATTCAACTGCACCTTTTGCAAGATGTAGGTTTTCTTTATTTTTAAGACTCATTTGCCTGTATAATTCTTCTTTTTCATCACCGATTTTTTTAACCATTTCGGCAGAGGGTTGTTTTTTTATTGCATATCTTATTATTTCTTCGTTTGTTCTGCCAAACATGTGCTTAACCATTTCTTCATCGGTAAACATTTCCCCTCTGAGAATTTTTGAGTATTCTCTCCACGCTTGTTTATGCAGAGCTGAATCCCAATATAGTGTCCCGTTAAAATCAAAAATTATACCTTTGTATTTTGTCATTTTATTTATTGTCTTTCCATTAATTTGTTATATAAATCCAAATATTCTTGGGCTTGTTTTTCTTTATTTAATTTTTTAAAAGTGTATGCGAGATTGTAATAAATCATAGGTTCATCGCCTTTTGCATCCATTGCTCTAAAGAAATTATATCTGGCATTTCGATATTGTTTTAATTTTAAATATGCACAACCCATATTATAATATCCGTAAGCGAAATCATCTTTGTATTTTACAGATTTTTTAAATTCATCAAGTGCCATGTTTGGTTTTTCTTGAGCCAAGTAGATATATCCAAGATTATAATGTGCTTTATAATATTTCGGATCTTTTTCTATGGCTTTCTTATACATAAATATTGCTTCATCAAGCTTATCTTTATCCTGCAAAATGTTTCCTATTAAGAGCCAATCTTCGGCACTTCTGTATGCTTCTCCTTTAGTTTGCAAAACTTTGAGAGCCTGATCAATTTCGTTTTGAGCATACAGGACTCGTGCTTCTTGTGAACTTGCATCAAATTCTTCTGTTTTTGTCTGCTCCTGTGCGTATGTAGTGCATAGAGCAGATAGAGCGGCAAAAAATATAGTTATAATAAATTTTTTCATACCAAGATTATAAGATAAAATATTAAAATTTTCCATAAGTCAAATTTTAGGATTATTTATTTGACGAAAATAAAAAAATGAAAATAATATTATTAAATTGATGTCTCTTTTACTGAACTGCTTCCTGCTATTACTCCTTTTAGCAGGAATTTTTTTAGCTTCAGGCAATAGTAGGTTATTGTTGCCAAGCCGACTGATTGTTATCCCGAACGCAGTAGTAGGTCGGCGTTGCTACGCCGACGGGTTGTCATGCCAAATGCAGTGAGAAATCCTGTATATTAGGTTGTGTGAAACCCAACAAATTTCACCCCTAAGGGGGAGAAAAAGAGGGGTACTATCTTATGATTTATAAAACGTTCCCCACCTACCCTCCCCCATCGGGGAGGAATTTTATTTTCATAAAGTCATACCTCACCCTGCCCCTCCCTAATCAGGGAGGGAACATGTCATTCCGAACGTATGTGAGGAATCCAGCCTTGTAGGGTGCATCGTTTGATGCCCCAAAATATAAATGGTGCGGTTAAAACCACACCCTACAATTTGATTTTCTATGAGATCTTTCGCTTACGCTCAAGATGACGTGTTTT
>CACXCI010000077.1 GCA_902766105.1 uncultured bacterium | reverse complement strand
TTTACAGAGTAATCCGTTACAACCCAGCCAAACAGCATTGGCGCGTGAGGCTAAAAATGTCCGCGATGCTTATCGCCGCGATGAGGAGACCGATGAAAACATCCCACAACCTACCGATGGCGAATCTGATAGTGCAAGGAGTGAGAACGTGCGTGAAAACACTCAAGATAATGATAATGCATTCATAAAATTGATGGGAGAAAATCTCGTCAAAACAGAAAATATGAAGTCTTTTATCTATTTAGATAAATACGGACATATTACTGCAGGCATAGGAAAACTGTTAGATAATGAGACAGCTTTCAAAAGTATGAATTGGGAAATTGATGGACGAAAAGCAAGCAAATCAGAGGTAAATGAGGCATACAACTTATTTACATCATTGCAACAAGAAAAAGACTCTGAAGGCAAACCCAAGTATCGCAATTATACTGCTGACTATTTTAAGAAATTTAGTAAATTACGCTTATCCGAGGATAGTATGACGAAAATGCTGAATGAACATCTTTCAAATAATTTAAAGCAAGCTCGTTACGAATTAAAAGAATTTGATAGCTTACCTTCTCCGCTTCGTTTAATTATTCTAGATTTTTACTATAACAAAGGCAACATAAAAAGACAAGAGGGCTTCATATCTTCTCTTAAATCCAGAGACAAAAAAGCCTTTAAAAAGGCTATAATACGAGGCTTGCCACACAGAGATAAATGGGCATTAGAACAATTTAATCAAATTCCTGAAAGTTTTTGGAAATAATGATTGTTTAAATAGTTGGTATAACAGATATTAGTCCGTCAGACCATAATAAATTTTCTCTAAGCATGGAGTCTTTGCTTTCATCAAAGACTCTGTGCCGAATATAATATTTCTCACTCTTTTCATCATTTGGTAAAATTTCAAAAGTATTAATTCGTTTCTGATGTTTATCACATATCAAATTTGTGCAATCATTGCATAACAGCTCAATAAAATTTTCTTCATTTTTAAGTAACTTACACTCAACTTTAATGTATTGCTCTGGAACAAGGGCATCAAAGAATTTTGTTGTTGGTGTTAATAAATACATACTATCATCCATAACATCAATTAATTGCTGATAAAATAAAGGATTTTTGAATTTTTGTTCTTCCTCTGCCTGTGCAGGATTTATCAAAGCCAACATCAAACCTAAAATTAAAAATATCTTTTTCATTTTCCCTCCATTGTGTTTCTGATTGTATTCCTCATCTAAATAAATATCAATAAATTTTTCTCTTGTGTAGTAGCAAATTAAAAGATATTACTAAAGCAGATGCTCAATTAATCTATAAACTAGATTTTTATGACCAATATCGATTGGAAGAAATCAATAATCCTATTATTGCTAAAACAATGTTTCATTTGTTTGTTAACGGTAGACCGAACGAAATGGCTCTGCTTATCCAACAAGGTATCAATAAGTTAGGTAAAAAAATTGATATTGATGGAACGCTTGGCTCTATGACCATCAAAGCAATCAATAAACTGGATACTGAGGGAAAATCGCAAGAACTTAACAAAAAATTAATTGAATTGCGCTTAGAACTGGAAAATAAGCTAAAAGACCATAAAAAATTCCATGGTCGACGAAAGCGTTTTGAAAGATTGTTAAAGGAGTAATTTTTTTGAAAAAAAGTGTATTGCTTGCAATTTTTTGCCTATATAGCTTTTCTGCATTAGCAGACAGATGTGTGCTGAATTTGCCTAATGTTATTCAACCAGCTGTTCAACAGTTACAAAATATTAAAACTGTAGTGCATTATTGTCCAACATGCCTAGGTGATAATCATCTGCGCCATATTAATATTTCGGATTTAAATATTTTACAGGAAGGAACCGGACAAATAATACAAGTAGATGGTAATGACATTGACTTGGCCTATATTTATTTGCCTACCGATAATACAAATATTTACCATAATCTAGGATACATAGTGCATTGTGGCGATTTAACAAATTCTCCGGTTAGAGAGTATCTTGATATAACTCATCCGTATGGTATTGAAACTATAGAGAATTTATCATCCCAATTAGAACAATGTCACAGCTTAAATTGCACAGAAAAAATTTATCAAGATACCTTAAAAACCTATTTTGATACCGCAAACAATACACTTAAAAGTTTTCCTTCAGAACAGATTGCTCTACCGAAAATAATCTCTAAAGCTGAAGTTCAAAAATTATTAACAGAACTTGCATATTATTACGGTGTTACCAGAGATTAAAACACTTCTTCCGCTTATTGGTTATGACAAAGCATATAAACGACTTAAAGGCAAAAGAGCATAAGTCATATTTATTTTTAAACTGCCTTGCCAGAGTATTGACAGTTATGTCAGGTTAGTTTATAAAACAAATTATAGTGATGAATTGTTACTATAAAAGCTCTCGTTTCTGAGGGCTTTTTTTTGTGTCCTTTTTTCTCCCCCTTAGACGGGGGAGATGTCAACGAAGTTGACAGAGAGGGTGAATTTTTAATCAGAGCTGTAGCCTTTAAGGTTGCGGCTCTTTTTTATTTAAATCTTAAATTTAGGAGAAAATAAATGACTAATTATAATTTAGCATCGGATTTGATGACACCGGATCCTTTGACAATTAAGCG
>CACXCI010000076.1 GCA_902766105.1 uncultured bacterium | reverse complement strand
TCAAAACTTGGAATTGAAACCGTATTTGCAAGACCGTATAATGCGAGAGCAAAAGTTATTGAAAGATTCTTTAAAGAATTTCAGGAATGTTTTGAAAAATTGTTGCCAAGTTATATAGGAAGCAGTATTCAAAACAAACCTGCGTATAGGATGAGAAATGAAAAGTTGCATAAAAATCTACATTGTGAATATATTCCGACCATAGAAGAAACGATAAAAATGATAGATATGTGGTTGAGTTTCAAAAATTCACAACCCTGCCCGAATGCTCCGGATAAAACAATAGCTGAAGTTTTAGAAGAACGAAAAAGACAAAATATAGATAAAAATATGCTTGACGATTTGATGCTTGCAACTGAAGTCAAAACAATTCAGCGAAACGGTATCAGATTTTTGAATTGTGACTATTTTGATGAAAGGTTATACGGATTTAAGAGCAAAGTTATAATTAAATATAATCTCTTTGACCTAACAAGTATTAAGGTTTACACCCCGAAAGGCGAATATTTATGTACGGCAGAAAGAGTAACAGAAACCCATCCGATGGCAAAATTATTAGGTGATATAAAAGACTACGAAGATTACAAGCAGAAAATCGTAAGACAAAGACAATTAAAAAAGAAAACAGTTGAATCTGTTAAAAAATATCTGGAAACGGAAGACATAAAACTGCTTGAAACAAAAGTAGAAACACAAAATGATTTACCCCCGTTCAAAACGGCTTCAAAAAGGGTTCAAACGCTGTTCAAAAATAATTCAGAAAAATATGAGTATCTAATTATCCACAATCCGCATGATGAATGGATAGAAAAGTTTAAGCGAACAAAGGAGTATCAATTGTTATATGAAGAAAATATTTGTTAAAACGCAAAACGTGAAAAACTTTATCGGACTTGTTGAAAATCTGATAAATAAACCTAAAAATATACCTAAAATGGGACTGGTTTATGGTGAGCCGGGACTTGGAAAATCGCAAACTGCATTATGGCTTGCGTGTAAATACGATGGAATTTATTTAAGAGCATCAAACCTTATGACGGGTAGATGGCTGCTTGAAGAGATGGTGAAAGAACTTGATGAAATACCTAGATTCCTGACTTCGGACAATTTTAATATCGTAGTTAAAAAACTTAAACAAAATCTCCAGGTAATTTTTATTGATGAGATTGATTATCTGATGAATAACTACAAATCTATTGAAACTCGCAGAGATATTCATGATGAAACCGGCTGCCCGATAATCTTTATCGGAATGGGCTTAGCACACAGAAAACTTGAACGTTACAAACATTTGTATGACAGGTTTTCAGAGATTTTGAAGTTTGAGACTTTTAAAGTAAATGATTTAAACCAAATAATAAACCAATTATCGGAAATTCCATTTACATCTGAGGCAATTGAATATATTCATTCAAAATACAACAGATTCAGGCAAATTGTCCAGCTAATAAACCAAATGGAAATATTTGCCAAAGATAATAATTTTACTGAAATAACAAAAGAAATAGCGGAGCAAATATTATGAATATTGAAAAATTAGTAAAACATTTAAAAGAATTTACCATTGATGAAATCGAAATGATTGCTGACTGCGATGTTAAACCTGAACTTACAAAACTTTTGGATGAAGGAAAAATTATTTTTGAAAAAGGAATTTACAAAATCGTAGAAGAAAGAACAGAGAATAAATATGAATTATTTGTGATTCCTGAAAATAGAATAACACTTATAAAATTTGAAGATGCCGTCAAATATTTTATGAAAAATTATGTTGAAAAGCATTGTAAATATGAGACTTACAAAAATTATAACTCGATTTTTAAATTTAATATTTTACCTTATTTAAAATGGAAATATTTGAATAATGTGGGAATTAATGAAGTTAAAGAGGTTTATATTAATTGTTATCAAAAAGGATTGCAGCCACGCAGAATAAAAAACACAATGGCATTATTAAACCAACTAATAAAATACTTTCAAAATCTTGGAATAATTGATAAAACCTTTAGTTTTCAAGTGAAAAG
>CACXCI010000075.1 GCA_902766105.1 uncultured bacterium | reverse complement strand
GGCTTTAGCCGAAGAATCTCAAAGACTTTCAAATTAAACCATGAGATCTTTCGCTAACGCTCAAGATGACGTGTTCTGTCATTCCGAACGTAAGTGAGGAATCCAGCTTTTTATTTGTATTACAGGACAGGCTGGGTTCCTTGCATTCGCTGCGGAACGACATGGAATCCCGCACACCGTTAAGTTCAACTTCAATTGAAATAGTAATAGTAGTAGGGCGGCGTTGCTTTATCGACAAATTAATTCCCAAATGCTTTGCTTTAAAAAATTAATTATTTTGAATGAGTGAACTTTTATAAAATTTGTTATATAATTCATATATAGTTAGTAAAGAGGATTTTATATGTCAGTTGATGATGCATTAGTTATGATTATGGCAGGAGGAGAGGGTAAAAGATTATACCCTTTGACTAAAGATAGGGCAAAGCCTGCTGTTCCGTTTGGTGGTCGTTATAGAATTATTGATTTTGTTATTAATAATTTTATTAACTCCGGTTTTTACAAAATAAAGGTTTTAACTCAGTATAAATCTGATTCCTTGAACAAACATATTACAAGAGGTTGGGCGTTATCTCCGTTTTTAAATCAGTATGTTGATTTAGCTCCTGCTCAGATGAGGACAGGTAATGATTGGTACAGGGGTACTGCAGATGCTATTTATCAAAATATCTTTAGTATTCAAGATGAAGATCCAAAATATGTCTGCGTTTTTGGCGGAGATCATATTTATAAAATGCAGGTTAATCAAATGCTTGAATTTCATAAAAACAAAAATGCAGATTTGTCTATTTCAGGTATCCCAATTCCAATTGAAGAAGCATCTGAATTTGGCATAATGGAAGTAGATGATAATTGGCGTTTGATAAATTTTGTCGAAAAACCAAAAACTCCTCCAAAATCAATCCCCGGAAATCCGAATATGTGTTTGGCATCTATGGGAAATTATATTTTTGGCAAAGATGTTTTATTGGCAGCTTTGGAGAAAGATTTTAAAGATCAAAATTCAAGTCATGATTTTGGGAAAAATGTTATACCAAATTTGTTGAATGATGGCAAAAATATTTATGTATATAATTTTGCGGACAATTCTTTTCCCGGTATGACTGATAGTGAAAGAGGTTACTGGCGTGATGTAGGGAGTATTGATGCTTATTGGCAAGCAAATATGGATTTGCTTGACTATACACCAGAGCTGAATTTGTATTCAAAGGAATGGCCGTTGAGGACATTCAATTATAACTATCCTCCTGCAAAATTTGTTTGGGAGGAAGGTGAAAGAGTCGGTATGGCGACAAATTCTATGGTATCTGAAGGTTGTATAATTTCAGGCGGCGGACTTTCTCATTGTGTATTATCGCCCAAAGTCAGAATTAACAGTTTTTCAAGTGTTACAGACAGTATTTTGATGGAAAATGTTGAAATTGGCAGGTATTCACAAATACGTAAAGCTATTATTGATAAAAACGTAATTGTGCCACCTCATACAACTATTGGCTTTGATAGAGAACAGGATATAAAACGAGGCTTCCATGTCTCTGATGGAGGTGTTACTGTAGTTCCGAAAGGTGCTATTTTATAAAATATTTCATAATTTGAGGATAATTTATATAAAATGAGGTATGATAAAGTTATACCTCATTTTATTTGTAAATTTTTGTGAATATACGAGCAAAATTAATCAATTTGAAAGATTGATAATCTTTATTGGTTTGGGTAGGAATCATTATGGCGATAGGTAAATTAGCACCAATAGCAAACAGAGTTACGACTGCGGTTGCAGGCGCATTGCCTTCGGCTACTGTTAAAAACAGAAAAATCAACAGAGCAATATCATGGATTGGCAAAAAGATTTCTTCCCCGCAAAACCGTTTAATATTAGGTGTTACAGCTTTAATGAGTCAACCCTTTATAGATTTGCATAACAGAAAAGTTGATGAGGATACGAGAAAAGTTTCTGCTGCACGTACTGTTGCAAAAATTATTGCAGGTACGACAACAGGTGTTTTAATAAGATATGGGTGTATAAAAGCTATTGATTATTGCTCTATGCTTCCTGAACAAATTTCAAAATCTACCCGATTCCCAAAACTCAGATCTTTGTTTACTCCAAGCTCTAATATTACGGCATTTTTGAAAGATTTAAGTCATTATAAAAAAGCTCTTGGAACGATTGTTTCTTTGGCTGTTATGGTTGTTACAAATTTCTTGATTGATGCTCCGTTGACAAAATATTTAACAAATAAATTTATTGATAAGAATAATTTGAATAAAAATATTCCTAACCCTCAATCAAATACTCCTATTCTTGCCCATAAAGAAAAAACAGTGAAGGAGGCTTCAAATGCCTAATTCAATGTTTAAAAATATTTTAAATAAAATTGCAACTGCTTATGGGAAAAATCCCGGTAAAATGCTTGTACATACAGGTGTTATAGGCTGGGTATTATCATCTGCCGCTCAGGTTTGTGCAATAGTTTTGAATGATAAAATTCCAAAAGAGCAGAAAATGTTTTTAATTCCTCAAGAAATTGCGGATGCCGGTGTTAATATTGTATCTTTTTATTTGATTACCCAAAGCTTTAAGTCGGTTGCTTTAAAACTCGTCAATTCCGGAAAATTGTTACCAAAAGCGGTTAAAGATTTCTTGGTATATAAGGGTGTAGGTGACAAGCTGGGAAAAGCCGGATTTGATGTATATAAATCCGGAGCATTGACTCCATCAGGTATAAAACGTTTGGATTCATTCAAAGATGGTGCTGATGTAATTGGTACGACAATCGGTTCAATAATTTCTTGTAATTTGGTTACTCCGCTTATTAGAAATGAAATTGCCGCACATCGTCAGAAAAAATCTATTGCAAGGATGAATACCCCTTATGATGTGGCATCTAATGTTAAAACTCCTTCTAAGAATTTTGTAAAAAGACCTTCTATAGTTGATTTTCAGACACAAGCTTATTCAAAGAGTTCATTATCAATTTAACCAAAGTAAAGATATATAAAACCGCTTATTATAGTTATTAGAAGCATAGCAAAGACTACTGCAAGCTTGTAAAAGTATGTAGTACTATAATCATATCCGTCTTGCATTCTTGTTATTACATCTTTTGAATAGTCAAATTTTGAGTTGTTTTTGGTTCTGTTGTATGCGGAATTTAGCACCTTTTTAAATTTATATATATTTTCTAATTCTTGTCGGGCAGTTGGATTTGATATTGTTAATTTTTTTATTTTAATATTTTCTTTTGAATCAAGCTCATTATCTGCATAAGCCGAAATATTATCAACAAGCTTGTAATCAGGCTTTTGCATTGATTTGTCTTGTCTTGGAGTATTGTTGTATTTATTTATGAGAGCTTTCATTTCTTGGATTTTTGCTTTACAGTGAGGACATTTTGAAAGGTGGATATCTACGTATTCACGAACTCTGTCATTTAGTTTATTTTCTATATAAAAATTTATAAGAGCTGCTACCTGAGCGCAACTTAAATTTTTGTTCATTGTAAGACTCCTTATATGTAATTTTTTAGTGATTCCTGTAGTTTTATTCTTGCTCTTGAAATCCTTGATTTAACCGTACCTATACTTGCATTGGTTGTTTGAGCTATTTCTTCATAGCTCAAACCCTGAAATTCTCTTAATATGATTACAATTCTAAAAGCTTCAGGAAGTTCTCGTATGGCATTTTTAATCATGTTTTCACATTCTGAGGTAATACATTTTTCAAACGGTTTTATTTTTTTATCTGGAATGTCGATTTTTGTTCCCTGATTTGATGGCTCGCATACGTATTCTATAGAGATAGTTTCCGGCTTTCTCTTTGTCTTTCTCATAAAGTCGTAATAAGTATTTGTAATAATATGGTTAAGCCACCCTTTAAAGCAATTTGGACTTTTTAAAGAGGTTATATTTTTTGCGACTTTTAATAGTACCTCCTGAGTTAAATCCGAGAGGTTCTCGTTTGTTTTTAGCAGATAGCTGAGAGTTGCATAAACTTCTGATTGAATTTTTCTTATAAGACTTTCAAGAGCTTTATAATCTTCATTTTGCGACAATACAATAAGCTCCTCTATTGTCATATTTTTGTAGAGTAACTTATTTTCTGGCATACAAAATCTCCTTAACTAAATGTTAAAAAGATTTTTATTATATTAGTATCAGTCTGTAATTTATATATACAGGTATTCTTTTTTTGACTATTTGTTTAATTTATATCTGATAACAGAGTTGCTGCCCTGAGAGGATATAAACAGCAAATCTCCGGTAATATGCAGACAATACGGTTTTTGTACGTTAGACACGATTTCTGTAATCTCTCCGTTTGTGTCTACTTTCAAGACGTTATCTTTGTTATAATTTGCGATATAGATATTTCTGTTGTTGTCAATGGCAATTCCGATAGGCCCGTCAATTTTTTCGCTTTTAATATAGACGATTTTTTTATTTTGCGGTCCTATTTTGTAAATAGTATTATCAGAAAATCCTGCTACATAAAGGTTTCCGCTGTTATCAGTTACAATACCTGTGGGACTTGCTATATCATCATAAGAGCCGTGAGAGTTACTCTCGGGGTTTGCTTCTTGAAATGTTTGCTGTTGAGCTTTCGCTTCTTGTTCCGCTTTTATTGTTTGTAAGTCTGTATCAAGTTCGTTTGCAAGTTTCTTGGCGCTTGAACCAAGTATGGAATCTTGCGGAATTAGTGATAAATACATTTTAGCTTTTTCCGGTTCTCCAAGCTTTTTACTAAGTATTGCAGCTTTATATACAGCTTCGTAATCATCGGGTTTTCTTAGTATGATTTGTTTAAAAACCGCAAGAGCAGCATCATCCTGCTTCAGGTATTCCAATATTGAACCTAAATTGTAATAAGCGTCAATATAATTCGGATCTAGTTCAATTGCTTCTTTGAAACTGTTAGCAGCTTCTTCATACTGTCCCGATTGGTAGTAATCAATGCCTTTGTTGTATTGAAGCTTTGCATCGGTTCCTATACTTGCATAACTGATTCCTGCTGTACTCAAAAGTACAGCTGATGCGAAAATAACTTTAAAAAATTTATTGTATTTCATCTAATTCCTCGATTAATTTTTTATTTTCTTGAGCAAATTTGCTGCCCCTTGCTATTATAGCTTTTTTTAGAATTTGTGGCAAATTAATCGGAATCATTTTTTCAAAGTTGTCAGGAAGTCGCAGACTCCAGTTTTTATCTCCGGCTGTTCCCGGTGTGTTATAGGTGTCATTCATTTGGAAATAATCTGTAAAGAAAATTTGTATGTTTTCTGCATCACATGCAAAAAGCTCAACAAGTTTTGTTTCTCTTAAAAATTCTGCATCGTTTGTCATTTTTACAATGATGGAATCTTTATCATTTTCTTCTTTGAACAAATCTTCAACCAAATTTTTAACGTGTAAATAACCTTCGTGAGTGTTTATTAAGGATTTTGCCCATTTTGTAACAGGTTGATTATCATGTGTCCCAATCATAGCCCAGCATTTTTTTGTTATATTTTTGCACCTGTATGGATCGTCAGGCTCTGTTGGAACTGTGAATTGGGTTAATCTCATTCCTAAAAGTTCATATTTTTTCATAACAGCAGCCACAGGATTTGTTAAAGTTCCTAAGTCTTCACAAACAATTGCATCTTTAGTCAGGCCTTCTTCTTTTGCTGCTGCGATAACTATTTTTTCAATTAGTCTGCCGTAAAGTTTGATTTGTTCATCTGAAAGTGTTTTAACACGTTTCTCTTTATCAGAGGTCATGCTCAAATCAAGATCTTCCATTTTTGCAATAGCATATTTGCCAAGCTCAGGATGTTCTGGTGAAGAATATAATCTTCCTGCGCCACATTCCGGCATTGGTTTTTTACCTGATTTGTATACCCATGGGTCAATTAATCCTACAATGTGGTCAATTCTGACTCCTCCTGGGTTTTCTTTGAACATCTTTTTGAAAAGGTTTTTCATCAAAATGCCACCTTCTCCCAGTGTTCCATCAGAATTATACATCTTTTCAGGATCCATTACAGGAAAGCCCCATGCTTGTCCGTCTTTTGAAAAATAATCAGGAGGACAACCCAAACACCAGCCATCTAAAAATAATGATTGATATGCCCAGCTATCTCTGTCTGAGAACGCAACTTGTCTGTCTGCAATCATCTTGATACCTTTTGAATCTGCATATTTCTTTGTTTCGGCATTTTGTTTGCTCAATACAAATTGAATAAATTTGTATTCATCAATTTCTTTTTCATATTTTTTTGAAATCTCATCTAAGCGTTTGCCATACTCAATTTTTTCTTCAATAGTTTTTGGGTTGAAAAGATTTTTATCGACCGAATTTTTCCAGTTTGGCCAATAATCATTATCATGTTCAATTGTTAAAGCTTCATAAAGACTATCTTTGTCCAACCATGAATCATTTTCTATTTTGTAGGCATCAAATTCTGCCATTAACTTTTTATCACTTGTTTTGATAAAATTATTATATGCTTCTGATAAAGCAAGAGCTTGTTTTTTTACGATATATGAGTATGCAGTTTTGTTTGTATTTTTATTTGGGTTTTCTGAAACTATGGTGTTATAGGTTTCTTTTGACAGAATACTATGCCATTTGTCAGTAGTAAGTTCTTTTAAATCTACAAATAAGGGGTTATTTGAAAATATGGTACCTGTATAAGGAGATGAATCGGTGGATTTAGTTTTTCCTGCCGGTCCCATTTGTATTGCGTCAAACAAGCCTGCGGCATAATCTATAAATTTTTTCCCTCCATCAGAATTAATTGTTCCAAAACCTGTGTTTTCGCCTTCTGCTGCCGGAAAACTCCCATTGTGCATAATAAACACAAAATTCTTTTTACCTAAAGCTTTAAGTGCTTTTTTTATAGTACTTACTTTTGATTTATCTAATGTGCAAACCATTTTATAACCCCTTCTTAAACTGACTAAAACACTACTTGTTATATTTATTTATACATCGTTCCGAATTTGATTCAGAATCTGTAAGACTAATATAAAATCCCTTTCGAGAACATTTCATCTATAAAATGGGCCCGGTGGGACTGTCTTGAGTCGCTCGCTTTAAACGGGACTACGCATTTTGCTTTTACCGGCAAAGCCGTAAGCAAAATCTGCTTCGCCCTCTGCTCGCTCCTCGCTCGAACCTGACAAAGCTTTCGCTTTGTGGTTCTCGTCCGCTTTCGAGAACATTTTATCTATAAAATGGGCCCGGTGGGACTCGAACCCACGACCAATTGATTAAGAGTCAACTGCTCTACCAACTGAGCTACAAGCCCATTTCTTATGTTTAGTATAACACAAAAAAATATTGTACAAGTCATGCTACATATTTTTTTTATTAATTTTGTGTTAAAATTTATCTACAGTTAATGATTTATTTACAGATTGGAGAAAATATGACTCAACAAATGCAAAAAACACAAGAATCAACATCTTCTCAAGCTCAAATACGTAATGTGCGTATTCAAAAAATGAATAACTTGAGAGAAAGAGGCTTAAATCCATATCCGTATGGTTATGATAAAGATATTATGGCACAAGATTTGCAGGACAAATATAAAGATTTGCCTATTGGTGAAGAACTTGAAGATAGTTATCACGTTGCTGGTCGTGTTATGGCAAACCGTAATACAGGTATGTTTATTGACCTTGTTGACGCTTCTGGTAAAATTCAAATCTTTTCTCATAAAGAAAACTTATCAGAAGAAGATATAAAAACTTTAAAATCTATAGATATTGGTGATATTGTTGGCTTTTACGGTTCTGTCAGAAGAACCCCTCGTGGTGAGTTGACAATAAAAGCAAAATCGTTGAAGATTTTGTCAAAATCACTTTTGCCTCTGCCGGAAAAATTTCACGGTTTGACTGATGTCGAAACAAAATATCGTCAAAGATACGTTGATATGATAGTTAATGATGATGTTAAAAAGACTTTCCAAAAAAGAAGCTTAATAATTCAAAAAGTACGAGAATATTTAATTGGAAAAGGTTTTATGGAGGTTGAAACTCCAATGCTTCACCCACAGGCAGGCGGTGCTAATGCTAGACCTTTTATCACACATCATAATACTTTGGATATGGACATGTATTTAAGAATTGCACCTGAACTATATTTGAAACGTCTAATGGTTGGTGGTGTGAGTGAAAAAATCTTTGAAATAAATAGAAGTTTCAGAAATGAAGGTATTGATACACGCCATAATCCGGAATTTACTATGATGGAATTGTATCAAGCTTATGTTGACTATAATGATATGATGAGTTTGACAGAAAATCTTGTTGCTTATGTTGCACAAGAAGTTTTAGGTACAACAAAAATTCAGTATGGTGAAAATGAAATCGATTTAACTCCTCCATGGGATAGAAAAACTATGTTAGGTGCTGTTGAAGAAGCAACAGGAATTGATTTTAACAAAATTGAAACTGTTGGACAAGCTCGTGAAGCTGCAAAATCAGTCAATGTAGATGCTGATGATTGTGATAATTGGGGACAAGTTGTTGAAAGAGTTTTTGAAGAAAAAATTGAAAGCTCATTAATTCAGCCAATTCATATCTATGATTATCCAAGAGATATATCCCCACTGGCAAAAGTTCACAGAAATAACCCAAGATTAACCGAGAGATTTGAAACAAGAGTCAACGGCTGGGAAATTTCTAATGCTTTCTCTGAACTTACTGACCCGATTGACCAAAGGGCAAGATTTGAAGCTCAAATGGCAGCAAAAGCTGCAGGTGATGAAGAAGCAATGCCAATTGATGAGGATTATATTTGTGCCTTAGAACACGGTGTTCCTCCAATGGGTGGCTTAGGCTTAGGTATTGACCGATTGATTATGCTATTGACGAATTCTCCGTCAATTCGTGATGTAATTGCGTTTCCAACATTAAAAAAACTGGATAAATAAAATAATATAATAATAAAAATCCTGATTTTGTTATTCCGGACTTGTTTCAGAATCTAAAATCAGGATTTTTTAGGCTTGTATGTCAAGTTACGTTTTAGCCTGACACCTTAATTATATATTTTTTTGTTCAAATCAGCTTTCCTTAGTCTGATATTTTCAGGGGTAATTTCAACGAGTTCTTCATCTCCAATGTATTCTAAGGCTTCTTCAAGCGATAAAATTTTTGGTGCTTGAAGTGTAACCATAACATCTGCGGTTGAACTTCTCATGTTTGTTAATCTTTTTGTCTTACAAATGTTCACGCAGATGTCTTGCGGTTTGTTGCATTCGCCAATAATCATACCTCTATATACTTTGGTTTTCGGAGTTACAAAAAAGACTCCTCTGTCCTCGTATTGAGCCAAAGCGTAAGGAATAGCTTCCCCTTGTTCATGAGCAATAATTGAACCGCTGCGTTGTCTTGGGATATCGCCTGCATAAGGTCTGTAATGTAAAAATGTATGATACATTATACCTTCGCCACGTGTCATTCTTATAAATTCACTTCTGAAGCCTATCAAACCTCTAGCCGGAATGTGGAACGTAAGGTTAGTTCTTCCTTTTGTTGTTTGCATATCTTTCATTTCGGCTTTTCTGCCTGAAAGTCTTTCTATTGCAGAGCCTGCGTATTCTTCCGGAACATCAATAATCAGGTTTTCAAATGGCTCGCATAATTCTCCGTTTATTGTTTTATAGATTACTTCAGGTTTTGAAACCGCAAATTCATATCCTTCTCTGCGCATTGTTTCTATAAGGATACTTAAATGTAATTCTCCTCTGCCTGAAACTTTAAAGCAGTCTGTAGAATCTGTATCTTCAACTCTTAAGCTAACATTTTTTTCCAGTTCATCATATAAACGTTTTCTGATTTGACGTGATGTTACAAATTTCCCTTCTGTTCCGGCAAACGGGCTGTCGTTTACAGAAAAATTCATCTGCAGGGTTGGTTCATCAACGGTTATTAAAGGAAGAGCTTTTGGATTTGCAGGGTCGCAAATTGTTTCTCCGATTTGTACATCTGAGAATCCCGCAATACCAACAATATCACCTGCTGAAGCTTCGTTTATTTCAACTCTGCCTAAGTCCTTAAATCCAAACAATTTAACAATTTTACCACGTTCTTGAGAACCGTCTGCGTGAATTACACAAACCTGATCCTGTGAATGAACTTTGCCGTGTGCAATACGTCCGATAACAATTCTGCCAACGTATTCGTTGTAGTCAAGAGTTGTGGCTCTGAATTGGAACGGCTCATTTTCGTCTCCTTCAGGAGCTTTAATGTTTTTAATTATGCTGTCTAATAACGGCACCATATCTTTTCTTTCATCTTCCAAATCATTGATTGCAAAACCATTCAGAGAACTTGCAAAAATAAATGGGAAATCTATTAAATCTTCTCGGTCAGTTAATTCTGTAAACAAATCAAAAACTTTATCTAATGCAGTCAACGGTTCTGCTGCTGGTTTATCAATTTTATTTATAACAACAATGATTTTTAAGCCTAATTCCAAAGCCTTTGATAATACAAATCTTGTTTGAGGCATAGGCCCTTCTGCCGCATCAACAATCAATAATGCGCCGTCAACCATACCCAAAACTCGTTCAACCTCTCCGCCGAAATCTGCGTGTCCGGGGGTATCTACAACATTAATCTTTGTTCCGTTATAGTCGATTGAGATGTTTTTGGAAAGGATTGTTATTCCTCTTTCTCTTTCCAAATCGTTGCTGTCCAATACTCGTTCTTCAACTTTTTGGTTTTCTCTGAATACGCCGGCTTGTTTTAGCAAGCAGTCTACCAGTGTTGTTTTTCCGTGGTCAACGTGGGCTATAATAGCTATATTTCTAATATTTTCGTTACAAGTCATTTTATCCCTGCCATTCAAATTTTGTTTAGTGTAAAGTTTACACTTTTATATTATATTGAACAATATCAAAATGCAAGTATTTGTATGCCCAAACTTATCATCTTTAAATTTCTTTAAGTTAATAGTAATTTGTTGAAAAGTTGAAAAAATAATGTTATAATTGTTATATATCATGAAAAGAGTATTTGGAGTTTAATGAGGATGATTTTTAATAAACGCAGGAAGGCTTTTTCGCTGACGGAATTATTGATAGCCGTAGTTGTTATTGCTGTTTTGTTTTCGGCAATGCTCCCGATAATGACAAAAAGACGTAACGGTGCTACTTTGAGTAACGAGCCGGTATGGCAATATGTACCCGGGGAGCAAAGAGATGCTTTTTATGACAAAAATGTGCCATCTTTTTCTTCTACAGCCTTCATTGGTTTGGATCCGGATAAAATGCCATTGGCAGAAAAGAATGGTAAATATGCCTCAAAAGTTCATATCAGAGCCGGTCAACCGGAGGCTAATTCGCATCAAAATCATATCCAGTTCAGGTATGGCTCGGCAAACGGCAATTTGGCGGGATTATTTGTTGTTGATAACAAAGGCAACATCCTTGGAACAGGTAAATTAACCGGCGATTCCGGTGAGAATTCTAATTCTATTGTTTCAAAGTCTGCAAATGTAGAAAATACCGTTTGGGGTAATGGAGCTTTTGCTCGTATAAAATCTGCATCGGGTATCACATCCATTGGTGCAAATGCGTCTATGGGCCGTAAAAACAATTCTTCACTTTCGGCAAATGTTACCGCTATTGGAGCAGGAGCAAATCAGTACGGAAAATCTTCCAATTCGGTATTGTTAGGTGCAGGTGCCGGTAAAACAGAAGACGGCTCGGTTTCTAACACAGTAGCTATTGGTGCAGGCTCTTTGGGTGTACCGAATGCTGATGCTAAAAGCGGGGTATTTGTCGGGGCTGATACTGCAATCGTAGAACAATACGGTACTGGTGATATTGTTTTGGGTTCTAATTATATAGGTAATAGTACCTCCGATTATAATACGGTTTTAGGTTTTGGTGCTTTTTCAAATAGCAATAAAGGTTCAAACGCAAAATATATGACAGCAGTTGGAGAAAATGCGTGTAACACTTTCTCTACAAATTCGCCCTCTAAAAAAACTTGTATAGGTCATGACTCTGGTGGTTCTTATGGCTCTTCAACTACAAGTAGTTTAGGTTGGGAACAAGACGGTATGGAGCATATCTTTCTTGGCGGTGCTCAGCAAAACGGTGCTGCAGGTGGCAGATCCGTCTTAGAAATTCATAACATGTATAAAAACGCTAATTCAGAGCATGGTGCGATTAATAAAACAGGAAATCTTCATCCCGGCGGGGCAAGACCTAATATTGCTCCGACTGTTGTTATGAACTCTAATTTGGTTGTTAGAGGTAATGTATACTGGCCGACAACAGATGGTGTTTTAAGACCCCATGGCTTATTTTTAGGCGGAGGACAAGATGGCACCGAAACAGGTACTGACCGTTGCGACAGAAGGTGTCATTCAAGATTTGGTCGTAAATATTGGCGTGGTGGTCAATGTGGGGGTATTTTTTCAGATTTTATAGATTGGGCAACCGGAGCATTAGGTTTTGTTGGAGCTTTTCTTTCATCTATGATTTCTGGTGCTATAGCATTAACGGGTTGTGTAATAACTTTGGGTCAGGCTTTTGAGGATATAGCAAAGGGATTCGAGGGTGGCGGTGATGATCGTACAAAAGATCCGGTTACCGCAAATGCTGTCATTTTTACAATAGATAGTAATAGTGCCTGTGCAACCAACTCGCAAAATTATCCGGTTACAGGAAAAGGCTGTCCGGATTTAAGATTATCTGATATCAGACTAAAAGATAATATCTCAGAAAACCATGATGCAATTAAAAAGTTGTTATATATAATGCCTTATGATTATACATTTAAGGCTGATAAAACAAAAAGACCACAGGTGGGTGTAATTGCTCAGGATTTGCAGGTGTATTTTCCGAATTCTGTTCGTGAAGACAAGGATGGACACTTAAATATCAGACTTGATGAAATGTTTTTCGCGACAATAAATACTATGAAGGATTTGGACAAAATTGTTCAAAATGCTGAAAATGAGGTTACAATTTTGGAAGGTCAGGCTGAAAAGGTCGATAAATCTCAAAAATTAACTGAAAAACGTATTAACGATATGAATAAAAGACTAAATAAATTGGAAAAATAACGGAGTAATCTATGAAATATAACAAGTTAAAAGCTTTTACTTTAGCAGAGTTGATGATATTACTTTTGACATTATCAATTATTATGGCTGCATTTGCACCTGTATTTACAAGAAGATATAATAATGCCGCTGCAGATGATGTTTGGTCTTATGTTTTGAGTGATGATAATGAAGATTCTTATTATGATGTTATTAATAAAAACAATACTGCTCAGGCGTACATCGGCTTAACTCCTACCGATCAGGCTGTGGCAGTGGAAATGGTTAAATCCGGTAGTAAAATATTATATTCAAAGCTTATTATTGCGGCAGGTAATAATGTAAAATACGGTGCAACCAGAAAAAAACAAAACCAAATTCTATTTAGGTATGCAGATGCCCAAAACGATAAAGATGGTGATGCCGTAGCGGCATTGTTTGCTGATGGCACAAATTTATTGCTTGGCGGTTTATATAATGGTAATGTGTCAGGATCTGCGAACACTTCATACGGGGTAAAAACTTTTGAAAGTTTAAGTACAGGCAACAGGAATACTGCAGTAGGTTACAATGTTTTGAACAAGATATCATCCGGTAATGATAATACGGTGTCTGGCAGAAATGCAGCTACGAAGTTGACATCAGGTTATGGTAATACTGTTTTTGGTACAAATGCATATAATGAAAATACTGGTAGCTTGAATACGGCTGCAGGATTTTCTGCTATGAGCGACGGAAATGGCAGTGGCTCAAAAAATACAATATTAGGATATAAGGCCGGTAACAATTTATCATCAGGCACAGGCAATACTGCTATCGGACCAATGGCATTACAGTCATTAACGTCGGGTTCTTATAATACTGCTGTTGGTTATAGTTCTATGACTAATTTGACTACCGGTAGTTATAATACAGCAGTAGGTGCTTTTTCTTGTAATTCCAGTAATTTAACCTCAAGCAGTTATAAAACTTGTATTGGATATAATTCCGGCAATAGCGGAATGTCTTCTTTATATAGTTCCGATTATGAGCGTGTATTTATAGGCGGAGCGCCGGCTGAGTATGTATTCGAATATGGTAGTGATAAACCGGCTGCGGTTATGGAGGTTCATAATATAAACGGTTCATCTAAAACTTATCCTATTCCCTATTTAGGTGATTCATCTGTTGTAATCAACGGCAATTTAATTGTTCGTGGTAATTCTTATTTTGAAACTCCGTTAAAGCGTCCGAGCAATATTCGACAAGCCTTTGTTGAAAATGGCGGTAATGAAAATTCAAAAGATGAGTTGTATGAGGCGCATATTCCAAAGGGATTGGTCTTGTATTGGTTGAATGATAAGACTTTTAAAACAAAGAATGGCACAGCAAGAGTCTTTCAAGCCTATGATGGCATTCAAAGAACTGAGCCGTCGTGGGAAACATGTCGTGGAGGTTGCGGCAGAGGCTCTCATGCGTTTAATGATGTCAGACCGAACTGTATTTGTACTGCGGTAAACTCTCAGTCTTTTGATAAAACTGGTTATACAATTGGTCGTTCAATGACTCACTTTGATACAACATATGATCGTTATGAAAGAAATACCACAATAAAGGGCAGCACTTCTTATGATTGGGCAAGTAAAACTTTTGTTTTGAGTGGTTCATCTTATGATCAGCGTTCTCCTTATAACGGTACAAATAAAATATACCCGAGTTATTTTGGAGGAGATTCTGTTTCATGTAATAATTTTTGGGACAGAAACAGTGATTCTTCCGGTGCATCTCAGGCATCTGAAAGTAATTCCCCATCCGCTCAGGATAGCAATCCGACGCCATATGTAAATAATGGAGCTTATTATAAAGACAGATCTTTTGATAAATATATCTATTTAGAAAGAAGACCAACCAGATGTCGTGGCGGTTACGACAATGACGGTGATTGTCGCAGTTGGGAATATGGCTTAAAAGGTACAGATAAACCTTATGCCCACTTGCGTCTTAGACATCAGGTCGGCGGGGTTAATATTAACACATCTTGTTGTCCTATCCTGACTAATGAAACATATACTAATGCGAATAGTCCTTATAAGGATTTGCATGCTCATCCGGATTGGGATTTTCAATTATCAGATAAGAGATTAAAAAATATCGGTAATAAATTCACTGCAGGACTTGATGAGGTTAGAAAATTAAATGTATATAATTTTACATTTAAAACTGATAAAAATAAAGTTCCTCAAGTTGGCGTAATGGCTCAGGATTTACGTTTGGTATTTCCAAATGCTGTTGAAAAAGACAAAGACGGGTATTATCATATCCGTTGGGACGAAATGTTTTATGCGGCAATAAATTCTGTTAAATCGCTGTATGCTAAAGCTGAAAATCTTATTGTGAGGATTGCAAAAGATAAACAGCGAATTACAAATCTAAAAGATGAAAATTCCGAGTTGAATTCTAAGTTGGATTTACTTGAAAAAGAAATTGCAAAACTTGAAGCAGACAGATAATTCACTCACAAAAGGTATGTACAGCAATGATATTTTCTCTCTCCTAAAGAGTAGGAGAGGATAGGATGAGGTATGAATGTAATAATACCCTCTCCTAAAGATTAGGAGAGGGCAGGGCGAGGTATGATTTGAATTTACAAAAGCCGGATTTCTCACTGCGTTTGGCATGATAACCCGTCGGCGTAGCAACACCGACCTACTTTACTAATATACAGGATTCCTCACATGCGCTCGGAATGACAATGCCCTCTCCACAAGGAAGAGGACATCGTTATCTATACTGTTGTATTAGTCATTTTGTTAGTGTTTATACGCAGCCGCAACCACATGAACAAGCTTGAGATTTTAGAGCTTCAGCTTTATCTGTGTGTTCCCAAGGAACATCTATATCAACTCTTCCCATGTGTCCGTATGCTGCAAGTAATTGATAGAATTTACCACCGTTTTTAGCCGGTAAGTTTCTTAAATCAAATTGTTTAATTATTGCGGCAGGTCTTAGGTCAAAGTTTTTAGAAACTAATTTTGATATCTCGTCATCTGAAATTTTGCCTGTTCCAAAAGTGTCAACCATAATAGATACTGGTTCTGCAACACCGATAGCATAAGCCAATTCTATTTCACATTTTTCTGCTAATCCTGCTGCTACTATATTTTTGGCAACATAGCGAGAAGCATAAGCTGCTGAGCGGTCAACTTTTGTAGGATCTTTGCCGGAGAATGCCCCTCCGCCGTGACGAGAATATCCGCCATAAGTGTCAACAATAATTTTTCTTCCTGTTAAGCCGGAATCTCCCTGTGGACCTCCGATAACAAATCTTCCTGATGGGTTAATTAATATAATTGTGTTTTCATCAGGTTTGATTGCTTCGTTAGAAAATACATAATCTATAACAAATTGTTTTAAATCGTTTTTAATTATATCTTGAATCTGTTTGTTATCTGAAATACCGTTAATTGTCGGATTGTGTTGAGTTGATAAAAGAATTGTATGTATTCTTGCAGGTTTTCCGTCAATATATTCAACTGTTACCTGAGATTTTCCATCCGGTCTTAAGTAGTTAACCAAACCTTGTTTTCTAACTTGTGCAAGTCGGAAGGACAGTTTGTGAGCCAAACTTATAGGCAGCGGCATAAGTTCGGGTGTTTCGTTGCAGGCAAAACCAAACATTATACCCTGATCTCCGGCACCGATTTCTTCAGTTTCTGTTACTGAGGTTGCAGAGTTATGTTCTCTTGATTCAAAAGCTTTGTTCACACCGTTGCCAATATCTGTTGATTGTTCATCAATACTTGTTAACACAGCGCATGTGTCAGCATCAAAACCACCTGCGTTTGAGCCTACATATCCTATATTTTTAATAGTGTTTCTTACTACTTGCGGAATATCAACATAGCAATCAGCAGTTATTTCACCACAAACCAGAGCCATACCTGTTGTAACTGTTGTTTCTGCAGCTACTCTTGAACTGCGATCTTTTGTCAAAAATTCATCTAATATCGCATCGGATATTTGATCGCATACTTTGTCGGGGTGTCCTTCCGTAACTGATTCGGAAGTAAATAAAAAGTTTCTTGGTGTCATTTTCTTTTCTCCTTAATTTTTATTCTAAGCCGGTAAGGTTTTTAATTCCGACCCGGCACTCATACTATTTAGTAGTGTATTCCAAACAATATATTTTGGCAAATTTAAGTCGATTGAGTTAATAAAAGTTAATAAAAAAAAGCCTTGAATAAATCATTCAAGGTGTTTTTTTCTACGATTAATTTATTGTGCCTTTATTTTATTTATCCTAACTGTTAAGTTCTCAACTTGTTTTTTTAAGTGGCTATTTTCTTTTTCCAGTTGTGAAATCTGCGATTCAACATTCTTTGTTCTGGTTACAAGTGAAATAATACGTTTGTCTATTTCTTTTATACCGTTAATCATAGCATAGAACATTTCATCCCAGCGAATTCTCAAATATCCGTCCTCTCCTTTGAAAACTGCAGTTGGAAAGACTCTTTGTAACTCTTGAGCTATTACACCGACATGCGGCAGTTTGTTTTTATCATCTTTGAATGTGTAATTATAGACATTAATGTTTCTGAGCTTGTCCATTCCTGCCGTAAATTTCCCGTCAATATTTTTCAATCTTCTGTCTGATGTAGGACCTTTTGTACTTAGTGTTATACAATTACTGTTAAAATAGTAGGTGCTGGGACTACTGCTACAATTTGCATAGTACGAAGCATCACTGGAGCCGGTATATCCATAATAATATATGTTACCATCAATTTTCATTTTTCCTGAAGAATCATAATCATAAAAATGATTTAACGCATTACCTATGGTAAAGTATGGACGACCTCTTACAATGAGGTTTCCGTTGATTATTGTTGTTGTATTAAATGAGGATGTAGAAATTCCCGGCATCGGATTATTGCTTGATCTTAAATTGTGTATTTCTAACACAGCATCCCCGCCAAAATTGTGCGGTTTAGAACCAATATATGTTCTATAAGCATCATCTTCATAGCCTTTTAAAAAAGCAGCTTCGGAAAAATTAGATGCGTTCATATTTGTTCCTGTTCTTGGCCCCGAATTGTAACCAATACATGTTTTATTAGAGCCTGTTGTAACCTCAGAACACGCATTATAACCGATAGCAACGTTATTAGAGCCTGTTGTCAATTTAGAAAGAGCATTATAACCAATGGCAACGTTATTAGAGCCTGTTGTTATTTGGTTCAATGCGTTGTAGCCGACAGCAACATTATTTCTTGCTGATGTTGCACTTGAACCTGAATATGCGCCAACAAAAGAGTTGTTGTATCCGGCCCCTGAGCCTAAATTCATTGCGTTATATCCAACAGCAACATTGTTATATCCGGTTGTATTTGCCCCGGCATTAGAGCCGGCAAAGGTGTTTCGGCCTTTAGAATTTTGGTTATTGTACCCTGCATAATACCCAATAGCAACATTATTACCTTTTGTTGAAGTTGATAATTTTGCCAAAGCGTTATATCCAATAGCCGTATTATTATTTGATTCTTTTAATGATGTAAGAGCATTATACCCTATGGCTGTATTATTACGAGCTTTAAGAGCTGATGTCTCAACCAAATCATAGTATTCTCCGCCTAACAGATAGTTTGAACCGTCAACAAGCCAAGTTCCGGCATATCTTCCGGGATCATCAGATGAGTTTGTCCTTCCGTATCTAAATTGTATTTGTCTTTGAGTTTTAGCAGTTTGAGTTACGTTACCGGATCTTATTATAACCTTTGATAGTGGAGAATAAACCGTATTGATCTCTGTTCCGTCATTAGGCGTTGCTCCAAAAATCAGTTGGTTAGTATTTTGAGGAACATTTGATGATGCGAAGGCATCAAATGTTGTTAAGTTTGCCCATGACCAAACATCATATATACTGCGGTAATTTTTTTTCATTCTTCCCGTAAAAAGTGGTGCGAATGCCGCAAAAATAATAGTTACAATTAGCAATACAACCATTATTTCCGCTAATGTATACGCGTGTCTATTACTATATGTTATCCTCATTATTAAACTCCAATAAAATACGTATTTCTATTCCTTAATTATACCATATTTATGTTGAGTTTTCAATACAATAAATGATTTGTTACATATATATATTATTATTTTTTTTGTGTTATTCTTAATATTGTGTTATGTAGATTATGAGGATATTTACTATGCCGGCAACAAGAATTGAAGATTTACCTACGATTTATAATGCTCAGGAAACAGAAGAAAGTATTTACAAATTCTGGGAAGAAAACGGATTTTTTAAAGCAGATGCTAAAAGTTCTAAAAAGCCTTATTCTATTGTAATTCCGCCACCAAATGTAACAGGCGTTTTGCATATGGGACATGCATTAGATGAAACTTTGCAGGATATTTTGGTTCGATATCATAGAATGAGCGGATATGAAACCCTGTGGGTTCCGGGGACGGATCATGCCGGTATTGCTACTCAAAATGTTGTGGAAAAACAGTTAAGAGAACAAGGTTTATCTCGTCATGATTTAGGTAGAGATAAGTTTTTGGAAAAAACTTGGGAATGGGCAAATGCTCATAAATCAAGAATATTAGATCAATGTAAAAGATTAGGTGCATCTTTTGACAGAACAAGAGAAAGATTTACCTTTGATAAAGGCTGCTCTGATGCTGTTAAAGAGGTATTTGTAAGATTATATGAAAAAGGTCTTATATATAAAGGTGCTTATATTGTAAACTGGTGTCCTCGCTGTCAATCAGCAATATCTGATGTTGAAACCGAATACGAAACAGAACAAGGACATTTGTGGGAAATTTCTTATCCTTTAAAAGGAGAATCAGGGGCTATTATTGTTGCAACAACAAGACCGGAAACAATTTTTGGTGATGTTGCAATTGCCGTTCACCCTGATGATCATAAGTATTCCGAACTTATAGGAAAAACTGTTGTAATACCTTTAACTGGTCGTGAAATTCCTATTATAGCAGACGAATATGTCGATAAAAATTTTGGTACAGGTGCGGTAAAAATTACACCTGCACACGACCCGAACGATTTTGAGGTAGGTAAGCGCCATGGGTTTGAACCTATTTGGGTAATTGATGAACAGGGTAGAATGAAAGCGTGTGGTGAAGTTCCTGAAAATCTTCATGGCTTAGACAGATATGATGCACGTAAAGAAATTTTAGGAATGTTAGAGTATAACCATTTCTTGTTGAGAACAAGAGAGCATGAGCATAATGTCGGTAAATGTCAGCGTTGCGGCACAACTATTGAACCTTTGCTTTCAGAACAGTGGTTTGTAAAGATGAAGCCGTTAGCCGAAGAAGCAATAAAAGCGGTTAAAGACGGTAGAATTAAGTTTATTCCTGAACGCTGGGAGAAAAATTATCTTGGTTGGATGGAAAATATCCGAGATTGGTGTATTTCTCGCCAATTGTGGTGGGGACATCAAATTCCTGCATATCACAATAAGCAAACAGGTGAAATGATTGTAGCAAAAGAAAATCCTGATCCTGCTGTTTGGGAACAGGAAACTGATGTGTTAGATACTTGGTTTTCTTCAGGTTTGTGGCCATTTTCAACTATGGGTTGGCCAAATACCGATAGTGAAGACTTTAAAAAATTCTATCCTACGACAACTCTTGTAACAGGATTTGATATTATTTTCTTCTGGGTTGCAAGAATGATTACTATGGGACTTGAATTTACCGGGAAAGCTCCGTTTTCTACCGTTTACATTCACGGTTTGATTCGTGATGAAAAAGGTCAAAAAATGTCCAAGTCTAAGGGTAATACAATTGACCCTGTTGTAATTATTGATAAATATGGTTGTGATGCATTAAGATTTACAATGACATCACTTTGTACTTATGGCGGTCAGGATATCAAAATTTCTGATGAACGTTTTGAATACGGAAGAAATTTTGCAAATAAAATATGGAATGCCTCAAGATTTGTTTTGATGAATCTTGATGGTGTTGATGATAATGCTATTGATTTTGATAAATTGACAATTGCCGACAAGTGGATTTTAGATAAATTAAATAATGTCGCTAAAGAGGTTAATTCTAATATTGAGAGTTACAGAATAGGTGAAACCGCTCATATTTTGTACGATTTCTTCTGGAATTCATATTGTGATTGGTATGTTGAAATTGCAAAAATTCAATTACAAGACTCAAGTTTAAAATTGAACACTCAAAGGGTTCTAAGATATGTTCTTGATATGTCACTAAGATTGTTACATCCTATTATGCCGCATATAACGGAACGTGTATGGCAATTGATTCCGCAAAAGACAGAATTTAAGGCTATTATGCTTGCGGATTATCCTGTGTATCGTGAAGATTTATCGTTCCCTACAGAAGCGAAAGAAATGGAGCTTGTTTTTGAAACAATTAAATCTTTGCGTAACGTCAGACAAAGTTTCAATATTGCTATGAGTTTGAATTTTGATATTATAATACATTCTGCTAAAGATGAAAAACCTGTATTTGAGGCTATTGAAAGTTATATCAAACGTATGGCAAAGGTTGAAAACATCTCTTATGCTGATGTAACTGCACCGATTGCAGATAAATCGGCAACAGCTGTTGTTTCTGCTTCAAAAATTGCGATACCTTTAGAAAACTTAATTGATTTTGATGCAGAAATAGCAAGACAGGAAAAGAAATTGGGCAAGCTCCAAAATGAACGCAAATCATTGGAGGGCAGAATTAATAATCCAAAATTTGTAGCAAATGCTCCGACAGAATTGATTCAGCAAACAAAAGACAGAATTGAAGAAATTTTGGTACAGGAAAATGCAATTAATGAATTGGTAAAATCATTAAAATCATAATAAAAATAGAAAAGAGGAAATAAAATGCTTGATATTAAACTTATCAGGGAAAATCCCGAAAAAATCAATGAACTTTTAAAAAGAAGAAATCCTGATTTATCTATTGACGAAGTATTAGCAATAGATGAAGAACGAAGAAAAATTCAGACTCAGGCTGATGAATTGAGAGCAAAAAGAAAATCAGAATCTCAAAAAATCGGTATGATGAAAAAGAATGGTGAAAATACTGATAAAATTCAAGAAGAAGTCAGAGTTTTAGGAGATGAGATAAGCATTCTGGAAGAAAAACAAAATTCTTTAGATACAAAGCAAAGAGATGTATTACTGCATATTCCTAATATTCCTGATGAAACAACCCCTGTAGGTACATCAGAAGATGACAATGTAGTTGTTTCTACATGGGGTGAGCCTACAAAATTTGATTTTGAACCTAAGGCTCATTGGGATTTATGTGAAGAAAAAAATCTTGTTGATTTTGAGCGTGGTGTAAAATTATCACAGTCAAGATTTACGTTGTATAGAGGTAAAGGTGCTAAGTTAGAAAGAGCTATTATCAATTTCTTTTTAGATGAACATACGCTGAATGAAGGATATGAAGAAATTTTACCTCCATTTATGGCTAATGCTGCTACAATGACCGGTACAGGTCAATTGCCAAAATTTAAGGAAGATATGTATAAATGTGTGGATGAAGATTTATACTTGATTCCGACAGCAGAAGTTCCTGTAACAAACATATATTCAGGTGAAATTTTATCAGAAGACGATTTACCTATGTATATGACGGCTTATACTCCATGTTTCAGACGTGAAGCCGGTTCTGCAGGTAAAGATACGAGAGGTTTGATAAGAGTTCACCAGTTTAATAAAGTTGAAATGGTAAAATATACAACACCGGAAACCTCCCCTGAAGAGCATGCAAAACTTACGGCAGATGGTGAGAGAATGTTGCAACTATTAGGTTTACCATACAGAAAAGTTGCATTGTGTACTGCTGATATCGGTTTTAGTGCTAATAAATGCTGGGATTTAGAAGTTTGGATGCCATCTTACGGTACTTATAAAGAAATCTCAAGCTGCTCTAATTATGGCGATTATCAAGCTCGTAGAGCAAACATTCGCTATAAAGAAAAAGCTACAGGAAAAACAAGATTTGTCCATACAATTAATGGCTCAGGTCTTGCTGTTGGTAGAACCTTTGCAGCTATTGTGGAAAATTTCCAGCAGCCTGACGGAACAATTATTATACCTGAGGTATTAAGGAAATACACAGGTTTTGATAAAATATAAAAAACTCCCTTAGGGGAGTTTTTTATTACGTTGTAACTTTATTTTTTTATTATTTTTTTGCAATTTCTTCAAGCCTGATATCGTTTTTTATTTGAGCTTCAACTTTGTCAGCTCTTTTTGCCCAATTTTCGATAAAGTGTATCGGGCTGCGGAATAGATGGCTGAACCATCCTTCAGTCTTTGTTTCGCTGTATCTTCCGCTTGAAAATATCGAGGCTGTTAAATCCCCATTAATTTCATCCAGTCTCCCTTCTATCAATTCTCCTTTTTCATCAAAGTGTTTAATAACTTTTTCAAAACGATCCATATCTTTCGGTGTCATAAATCTTTGTTTTAGGTGTATTAGAGCTTTTTCTGTGATTTCATAGTTTCCAAATTGCGGTTTATAGTTTGTATTTGTGTCAAAATTTACTTGCATATTTTCTCCTTTGTCATTTATAGATATATTAAATCTGAATAAATTATTTTTTGCTACCAAACTTTACAAAAATATTTTAATTTAAAGTTATGTTATAATAAGGTAAAGATATGCTTTAAGGAATAAATAGATGTATGAATTTCCATTTGAGTTAGATGATTTTCAAAAAGATGCCTGTAATATTATAGACAAAGGCGAAAGCGTTGTAGTTTGCGCTCCGACCGGTGCAGGTAAAACCGTAATAGCTCAACATGCAATTCATAGAGCGTTAGAAAATGGGGTTCGAATTTTTTATACCACACCTTTAAAGGCATTATCAAATCAAAAATATTATGATTTTGGTGAAAAATACGGTTATGACAAGGTTGGACTTTTGACAGGCGACACCTCAATAAATCGTAGTGCGCAGATTGTTATTATGACAACAGAAGTCTTTAGAAACATGCTGTATGGTACAAATTTTGGTGCTGTTGCGGATAACTTGAAGGATGTAAAATATGTAGTTCTTGATGAAGTTCATTATATGAATGATGAACAGCGTGGTACCGTTTGGGAAGAAAGCATAATATATTGTCCGACAAATATTCAAATAATTGCGTTATCTGCTACAGTTGCGAATTGTCAGGAATTAACTGATTGGATAAATACGGTACACTCAAAGACAACTCTTGTAAATACTGATTTCAGACCAGTCCCGCTAAGATTTTATTATTTTGATTCTTCTCAACCGTTCAAACTTTTGCCTTTATTTACTCCGGAAGGTAAGTTAAACAGGAAAATTAATCCTGAAAAGCCTCAATGGGCAAAAGGAAAAGATAAGCGTAAAAAAACTTATGTTAAGCAGGTTGTTTCAAACTTAGCGGAAAATGATATGCTGCCTGCAATATACTTTACGTTCTCCCGTAAAAAATGTGATGAACAAATGGAAAAATGTTCAGGTTTGGCTTTAAATACGAAAGAAGAACAAGAAAAAATAAAAGCTTTTATAGATGAATATATTGCAGATAATCCGCATTTGTACGGAAATAAACATATCCAATATTTAATTCAAGGTGTTGCCTCACACCATGCGGGGCTTTTGCCTGCTTGGAAAAATTTGGTTGAAAAATTATTCCAGCAAGGGTTGATAAAAGTTGTTTTTGCAACAGAAACTCTTGCCGCAGGTATAAACATGCCTGCTCGCTCAACTGTTATCAGTGCAACAAGTAAACGTACCGATTCCGGTCATCGAATGTTGACAGCAAATGAATTTTTGCAAATGTCAGGTAGAGCAGGGCGCAGAGGAATGGATGAGGTGGGGTATGTTACTATTGTTGGAACATCCTTCCAATCACCTGAAGAAGTTGCAGAACTTGTTTTAAGTAATTCAAATCCGTTAGAAAGCAGATTTTCTCCAAGTTATTCGATGGTGTTGAATTTACTGCAAAGATTTTCTCTTGAGGAATCTAAAGAGCTTATATTAAAAAGTTTTGGATATTATTCTTCTGATTACAGACTAAAACCTATTTTACAGCAAATAGAAGAGTATGACAAAGAGTTGGAGTTTAGAAATTTTAAATGTCCTTATAAATTGACAGATGAAGATTTAAAATCTTTTGATAAGGCTCGTTTTATATATGTCCAAAACAGACAAACATATAAAAAAATATTAAGACAGGAAAAAAATAAAAAGAGAGAGCTTTCACCTGATGTAATAGCGTTTGGCGAAAAGAACAAAGAAGAATTAAGATTTATGCAGTCTTTTAAATGTAATCAATGTAACAGATATAAAAAACATTCTAAAGATCTTGAGGTTACTCAAAGACTTTTGTCAAAACGAAAGAAGCTTGAAAAAGAAATAGAAAAACAAAAAGATATATATTGGAATAAATTTTTATCGCACCGTGCAATATTAGAAGATTACGGATATTTGGTAAATGATTATCCGACAGAAAAGGGTAAGACAACCTCACAAATTCGTTCCGAAAATGAACTTTATCTTGCGGAAATTATATTTTCAGGCATCTTGGAAAATCTTACACCATCCCAACTTGCAGGTGTAATTTGTGCGGTAACAACTGAAGAAATCAGAGGCGAAATACCATATATACCTTTCTCTGAACCTGTCAGAAAAACTTTAAATCAGATTAGAAATATTAAAAAACGCCTTTTTAAAGCACAGACATTGCATGATATAGAATCGCCATTATATACAAATCCTTATTTCAGTTCCTTGATAGAATTGTGGGTTGAAGGTGCAGAATGGGAAACTGTTTCTCAGCAGATGGATATCGGAGAAGGTGATCTTGTTCGTGCATTTAAACGAGTTGTAGATGTTTTAAGACAATTGACAACAATTGATAATGTTCCGGAAGCTTTGGTATTCACTGCCAGAGAAGCTATAGACGGAATTATGCGTGCTCCTGTTGATGTCGATTAATCCGCTGAGAGTCATTCTATTATTTGTTAAATGTAAAAAATACACTAAACCCCTTATATAGTGTAGGTTTGCCACTATTTAGTTTTGTAAATTTATTTATGTAAAAGGGTTGTAGAGTATTGAGAAACATGTTAAAATATGCTACAATAGTAGTAGGAACACCCTATTTGCCCTCATAGGCTTCTGATGAGTGTTATTCCCCACACCACTCTAAAAACAAAAAGGTATCCGAGTTACTTAACCTTTTGGTGATTTGCTATGG
>CACXCI010000074.1 GCA_902766105.1 uncultured bacterium | reverse complement strand
TTCACCTTGCGTAAGAGGTCTTAATCTAATCTTTTTAACCCTGCCTGCAAGAGATTCTTTAACAGTAGGTAATGTCTGAATATTAACCGAGCCCGTAATAAGATACTGCCCGTATCTTGTATTTTCATCAACAGTCTTTTTTATGGCAGTAATAAGTTCGGGTACACGTTGAATTTCATCAATTATCATTGTACCTTTTGATAATTTCACAAAACCTTGTGGGTCATTTTTTGCTGCTTGAAAAAGAGTTGAATCATCTAAAGTTCTGTATGTTGAATTTTTATCAACCATAATTTTAGAAGTTGTAGTTTTGCCGCACTGTCTTGAACCTGATAAAATCACAACTCTTCTATTATTTAGAGCTGATTTTATACCTTTTTCCTGCCATCTTTTATACATAAAACCTCGCAAAAATCAAAGTTAAATATCCGCAATTATTGTAATACAATGTCCGCAGAAATGCAAGTTTAAATATCATACAAAACATTAAATTCCTAAACTTTTGTCATCTAATTTTTTAATTAAAATATAGGGTTTATGCCGATGCTTGTACAATCAGGAGTTTTATTGCCCGAAAATTGTAGGTGGTCGGACATAACAAGCCATAAGCTTGTAGAAGTAAAAGGAGAAAAAGATGACAACAGTTGAACCTATCCGAAGAAAAGAGGATATCGAAAAATAATGAAAATGTAGGTGTAATATGGGATTTAGTAAAGCTGAAATAGAAAATAGAATAAATAGAAAAATAGAGTATGTAGGGAATACATATGGTAACAATATTAAAGAAGTCATATTAGATATATTAAGTTTGGAAAAAATGTTGCATCCTGAGCAAAAAGAAAATCATCTTATACCCCTTCCTAAATGGAATGATTATTATGACTATCCTACCGTAAGTGGCATGAGGATGAAAGTATTTAATGCAGAGAATAATGGTTTCAATGATTACGGTGTTGTCCATAGAGAAGGGAAGCGTGTGTTTATTGACGAACAAGCTTATCTAAGATGGCGAAATAGAAATTCTGTAATAAGTAATTCATAAATCTCCAAACCATACTTAACCTGAGTATGCATAAAATTGCATACTCTTTTTTTATTGTTTATTTTTCTGAATCCTTTATTTATAAATGTAAAAAAATAGTTAGAAATAATTTTAAATAATAAGAAATAATTAGCTACCTGATTTTTTCTTAGTGTACCCTAAATTGTACCCCAAAGCAAAAATTGGCATATTTACAAATTTTGCGTTTGGGCTATAATTCAGTTACAGTCCGCTTCGCATTAAACGGCAACGCAGACAATTAGCAAGAATATTCATTCTTGCATAATTGTCGGACTAGTATTTCGTACCTGCCTCTGCTCAGCGGGCAAAAAAAAGTTGCCAAGTTATGGCAACATTAAATAAACACGAGGATATTAAGAGAGAGAGTATAAAAAAATCTTTGTTATATCCTTTTGTATTAAATTCTACTAATCTGTCTTTTGAACGCTTTGTGCATCCCCTTACATTTATATAAACGTTTATTTTTTTTATTAATTGCCTAAATTTTTAATATATTTTTTGTTTTTTTCAAAATTTGTTCAATTTTATATATTATGTATATACACAATGAATAGTATAGAAATAAATTGTACAACTTTTAAAGTACATAAAACTTTACAAAAAAAGAAACACCCCTAAATTTAGGAGTGTTTCTTTTATTAAAAAATGATTATTTACTCATCGCTTGAGAAACAGCAACAGCACATGCAACGGTTGCACCTACCATTGGGTTGTTACCCATACCGATAACGCCCATCATTTCAACGTGAGCAGGAACAGATGATGAACCTGCAAATTGAGCATCCCCGTGCATTCTACCCATGGTATCTGTCATGCCATAAGATGCAGGGCCGGCTGCTACGTTATCAGGGTGTAATGTACGACCTGTACCACCACCTGAAGCTACTGAGAAATATTTTCTTCCATTTTCAATAGCCCATTTTTTGTATGTACCTGCAACAGGATGTTGGAAACGTGTAGGATTTGTTGAGTTACCGGTGATAGATACATCAACACCTTCTTTAATCATAATTGCAACACCTTCTGATACATCATCAGCACCGTAGCATTTTACTTTTGCTCTTTCACCGTCAGAGAATGGTGTTTCTTTTACGACTTTAAGTTCGCCTGTTTTGTAATTGTATTCGGTTTCAACATAAGTAAAACCGTTAATTCTTGAAATTACATAAGCAGCATCCTTTCCAAGACCGTTCAATATAACTCTCAAAGGTTCTTTTCTAACTTTGTCAGCGTTTCTTGCAATACCAATAGCACCTTCAGCAGCTGCAAAAGACTCATGACCTGCTAAGAAGCAGAAACATTTTGTTTCTTCTCTTAATAACATCGCACCTAAATTACCATGACCGATACCAACTTGACGTCTGTCGCCAACTGATCCAGGTACAGCGAATGCTTGTAATCCAAGGCCGATAGCTTCAGCAGCATCAGCTGCATTTGTAATACCTTTTTTGATTGCAATAGCACAACCTAAGGTATAAGCCCAAGAAGCGTTGTCAAACGCAATAGGCTGAATACCTTTAACAATGGCATCTACATCAATGCCCTTTGATAAACATAATTCACGAGCTTCTTCAAGATTCTTAAAACCATATTCCGGTAAAACTTTCTTCAAAGTAGCTTCTCGTCTATCTTGTCCTTCAAATTTTACTGTCATTTTTTTATTCCTTTTTTTCTTATTTTTTCTAACTGTCACCCCGAACTCGATTCAGAGCCTAATAATATATAAGATGCTGAAACAAATTCAGCATGACAAAATATATTTACCCCTATTCTTCTCTTGGGTCAATATATTTAACCGCATCAGCAAATCTGCCGTAAGTACCGATATTTTTATCGTATGCTTCTTGTGGATTTACACCTTTTTTAATAGCATCCATGAATTTGCCCATGTTAATGAATTGGTAACCGATAACTTCGTTATTTTTGTCTAAACCAAGTTTAAGAATATAACCTTCAGTTAATTGAAGGTATCTCACGCCTTTTTGAGCTGTAGAGTGAATTGTACCGCACATTGAACAAAGACCTTTGCCTAAGTCTTCTAAACCTGCACCAACAGGCAAGCCGTTTTCAGAAAATGCAGATTGAGTTCTGCCGTAAACGATTTGTAAGAACAATTCTCTCATCGCAACGTTAATAGCATCACAAACAAGGTCTGTATTTAATGCTTCCAAGATAGTTTTACCGGGAAGAATTTCACCTGCCATAGCAGCAGAGTGAGTCATTCCTGAACAACCGATAGTTTCTACTAATGCTTCTTGAATAATACCGTTTTTAACGTTCAGTGTTAACTTACATGTGCCTTGTTGAGGAGCACAGCAGCCACAACCATGTGTAAGACCTGAAATGTCTTTAATTTCTTTACATTTTGTCCATTCGCCTTCTTGTGGAATTGGAGCAGGAGAGCCTTTTACTCCACGTCTGACAGGACATTTTTCTTGAATTTCTTGAGTAACTTGTATATTAGTCATCTTTTACTCCCTTCACCTTATATACTCCTAAATTTTAACTTGCTCAAAAATTCCCGTCAAGCACATGTAAATACCATATACGCCACAGTAAATGACCAAGGCAAACTCTTTTGAATATTTTACAAGAGTATTGAACTTTTAATCAAATAATGCTAAAATGATAATTATATAAGTTCAGAAATGAGGATATGTGCATTTATGAAAAAAAACAGAAATAAGGGATTCACTTTATCAGAAGCGTTAATTACGCTCAGTATTGTCGGTGTTTTAGCGGTAATCATCCTTCCGGGGTTGATAAAAGATTCAATGAACAGAGCTATGGTATCATCATTAAAAGGCGTGATTACTAACCTAAACGATGCAATTAATACGGAATTGGTTAATAAAAGAGCTTTAACTCTTAAAGATACTGATTTCTATAAAGATCCTAACAAGTTTTTGAGAACACTTGATGCAATTAAGGTTGTTTCAGATAATTCATTATTTGTCAGTTCATATAAAACAATATCCGGAACAAGCTCTAATACAGCATCTATGGATGCTTCGGCAACACTTAAGAATGGGGCGACTTTAGGAATTATAAAGAATAATACCGGTAACAGCCAAATTTATATTGACACTAACGGTCAAAAAGGTCCTAACATTTTTGGACTTGATTGCTTTGTTGTAACTATCGTTACCCAAAACGATACAGCAAAAGGAGACCATGCCGGAGACATAGGTTGTACTACTGCAGAATCATCAAGTATATCATCTTGCAAGTCAGACGGAACAACCTGTTACTGTGCATTGGAAAGATCCGGATTTGACTATAAATACTTAGAACTTACCGATATATACTAATATCGTCAGACATATAGACAAACACAAGGAGTTATAATGAGAAAAGCATTTACATTAAGCGAGGTACTACTTGCACTGGCTATAACCGGTATTCTTGCAACTTTAGTTGTACCGAGAACAATGGATAATATAAACAAAAAAATGTTAACATCTCAACTTAAAAATTCGTACCAATCTATTCAGAACTTGGCTCAAGAAAAAGTTGCAGGTGTGCCTACAAAAAATCTAAAAGATACCGATTGGGCTTCCGGAGCTATAAGTTCAAACGATTTTGATATAATGTATAATTGCTCTTCTTCAAAAAAATGCTGGGCAGACAGCTACAAATCACTGAACAGTACTAATGGCCCCAGCATTACACAAAGTGGTGCCAGACTAAAAAACGGCGTTGCCATAAAATATATTAATGAACCTAATCCTTCCAATGCTCCATTTTCAGCAACGAATGATAAAGAATTATATTTCGGAACATTTTATATAGATGTAAACGGTCCGGATAAACCAAATATCTTAGGAAGAGATTTATTTGTCTTTAGAATCACTGATAAAGGAAGACTTGGCGATAATTATGCAAATGAAAAAACTAAAGAACAAATCCTGTCAGACTGCAAAAGCGTGACTAACCCAGGTGCATGCACAACATATCTTGAACTTAACAATTGGAATATGGATTATTAAAATATTCCGCAGCTTAAATAATGATCTCCGCAATCAGGAATGACTGTTATAATATTTTTACCTGCATTTTCCGGTCTTTTTGACAATTCAATTGCTGCAAAAATATTAGCGCCGCCTGATATTCCGGATAATATCCCCTCCTTCTGCGGTAACAGTTTTGTCATTTCTATCGCATCTTCATTTTTAACCGGTAGTATCTCATCAATTAAGTCGGCAGCATAATTTTGAGGAATAAAATTTGCACCGATGCCTTGTATTTTGTGAGGTCCGGCTGATTTACCCGACAAACATTGAGAAGAAAAAGGTTCAACTGCAACAGATTTTATGCTTGGATTTTTAGATTTTAAAGTTCTTGTGCAACCTGAAATTGTCCCGCCTGTTCCAACACCTGCCACAAATATGTCTATATTACCATCGGTATCAACCCAAATTTCTTCTGCCGTATGGAGTTCATGTGCTTTTGGATTAGAAGGATTATCAAATTGAGAAGGAATAAACGAATTAAGATTTTGTCTGCTTAATTCTACGGCTTTATTTACAGCACCCTGCATTCCCTCAGCAGCCGGAGTGAGAACAAGTTCTGCACCATAGGCACTTAACAACTGTCTGCGCTCCAAACTCATAGATTCAGGCATAGTCAGGATAATTTTATAACCCTTTATTGCACATATCATAGCAAGCCCGATACCTGTATTACCGCTTGTAGGTTCAATAATCAGAGTTTGCTGATTAATTCTGCCGTCATTTTCAGCATCAATAATCATTTGCAATGCAGCCCTATCTTTTATTGAATTTGCAGGATTAAAATATTCTAATTTTGCATATACATTAGCTTTACCTGTATTCAACTTATTTATTTTAACCATAGGAGTATTTCCTACAAGCTCTGTTAAATTTTGCGCAACATTCATCACTTACCTCTCTTTCTGATAAAAAAATAATAGCATAAATTATCCACTTATATTGAGTTCCTTTTAAAAATATGATATAATAAGAAAAAACATATAAGAGGAAGTTTATATATGAAAAAGTTGTTTGCATTCACATTAGCAGAAGTTTTACTTACAATGTCAATTGTTGGTGCTGTTGCGGCGATGACAATACCGACACTGCATTATAACAGAATTCGAAAAGAATATACCACAAAACTAAAAAATTTCTACAGCCACATGGAAAGTGCCATAATGGATATGGAAATGGATAAAGGTTCTTTTAGAGATATGAGAAAACCGGTTTCCGGCACAGGTTTTGATTGGTATATGGAAAATATAGACCCTTATATGGGACACCAATATGTTGATACAACTAAAAAGGCGGTATACTATAAAGATGGTACAAAACTTGATTTATTTTATACCGGAGGCTGTCTTGATGTAGATTATGATGTAAACGGCGATAAAGCCCCAAATTCTATGGGATATGATTTGTTTAGATTTCTTTATTGCTTTACCGACAGTGATAGAAAAGGTTGGTTTGATAACAAAAACACCTTTTTTGGAACTTATGGAAGCGGCTTGACAGCAACGGGCACAACAAGAGATGATTTAATAGCAAAGTGCAAAGAAAACAAAATGTGGTGTACCAGACTTCTTCAACATGACCAGTGGGAATTTAAGGGTGATTATCCTAACAGATTCTAGGGGTAAATTATAAATATTTATCAAGTTTGTGATAAATTATCAATATGAAGCTTTGCGTATTTCAAGGAACATTTAATCCTATTCACAACGCTCACTTGAGAGTTGGGGAATTTGTCCGTCAAAAATATTGTTTTGACAAAATTATTTTTATACCCGCCTACATCCCACCTCACAAAAAATGTGATAGAAATCTTGCAATTCACAGATATAATATGGTTAAGATTGCAATTCAACATAATAAATTTTTTGAAATCTCCGATATTGAGTATAAAAGAGGAGGTAAATCTTATACCTATCTTACGATACTTGAACTTATCAAACTATATGACATTGAAGATAAAATAAATTTTATAATAGGAACAGATGCCTTTGAAAAAATAGAAAGCTGGTACGAAGCCGATAAACTTAAAAAATTAATAAAATTTATCGTATTTATAAGGGAAGAAAATTTCGACAGCTCGAGGTATAATTATCTGAAAGATAAAGGCTATGATTTTGAATTTCAGCCATTAACCTTTGAAAATATCTCATCAACACAATTAAGAGAATTTATAAAGAATAACAAATCTATTAGCCCGTATGTACCAAAACAAGTAGAGGAATATATAAAAGAAAATGAATTATACAAAAATTAGTATTGAAAGCATACTCGACTGGTTAAAAAGCAACCTGACGGAAAAACGTTATGCACATTCTATCGGAACAGCAGAATGTGCAAGAAATTTGGCTGTAAAATATAGCCTTGAACCTGAAAAAGCATATTTGGCAGGCTTGCTACACGATTGT
>CACXCI010000073.1 GCA_902766105.1 uncultured bacterium | reverse complement strand
TTTTTTATCTGGGCCGCAGTGGACTCGAACCACCGACCTCACCCTTATCAGGGGTGCGCTCTAACCACCTGAGCTAGCAGCCCATATCATATCGTGTGTCAAATGCTGTCTGCATTCTTGCCTAATACCAACTATTAAAAGCTAGTGTTTGCATGAAATAATGTACTATAAACATTTTTTAAAATCAAGCGTTTATTTTTTTATTTAAAAAGGGATTGATAAGTGTTGCCTCATCAACCCCTTTTGTGTGGAAATTTAATTATAAATTGTTCTTTTGTTCAAAGTTCTTTCTGATTTTTTTCTTTGCATTTTCCATATTTTTAATTTTACGTTCTGCTTGTTTAATCTTTTTCTTAGCTGCTTTTCGTGCAGCTTTTGTAGATTGGAATTTACCGTCAATTTCTGCATAATTTGTTCGATAATTTAATAATTGATTTCTCAATTCTGTTTGTGCGTTATCCAAATCCAAAATGGCATTTTGCATTTTTTTGCCACCTGCTACTTGTGACGGATCAAGCATTACTGTACCTTTTTGGTCTACTGTTGCATTTTTGATTGTGCTTGTTTGTGCATTGTTTGCCTGAATAGCATTGCTATCATCAAAATTTAAAGGTGTGAATTTTGTTTCTGCCATTACCATTGTTCCTGATATCATCAACAATCCCAATGTGCCTGCAATTAATTTAGTTAATTTCATATACATAACCCTCCATAATAGTTATTGATAATATTTTATATGATTTTTTTCTAAAGCAAAAGAAATTTACATAAATTAACGCATTTGAAAATTTATGTGTTATTATTTTCCTATAGGACTTGGGTTATGAAAAAAGAGTGGATTTATAATGACAATAATTTGGATGAAAAATCTTTAATGATATGTCGGCGTAGCAATTCCGACCTACTTAAAAGGTTGCTTTTTTCCCGTGGTATAAAAACAGAAGACGACATAAACGAATTTTTAAATCCCCTTCAGATGACACTTACATCTCCTTATGTTTTCTCTGATATGGAAAAAGCTGTTAATCGTTTGTCTGAAGCAATTGATAATAAAGAAACTATTGTTATATATGGTGATTTTGATGCTGACGGAGTTACCTCAACTGCTATTTTATATAAAACGTTAAAGCACCTCAATGCTGATATTCACTATTTTATTCCTGATAGAGAAAAAGAAGGTCATGGTTTTAATACTAAAGCTTTAATAGAATTAAAAAATAAAATAAAACCTCACGTTATTATTTCTGTAGATTGCGGAATTTCAGATGTTGAAGCCGTAAATCTTATAAATAGCTTTAAATTCCCAACAGATAAAGGTTTTGCAAGTATTGATGTCATTATAACAGATCACCACGAAGCACCTGAAATATTACCAAAAGCTTATGCAATAATAAATCCGAAAGCTCCGAATGCTTTATCAAGTGATTTATCAGCAAAACAAATTGAATATTTGACATATCTTGCAGGATGCGGGGTTGCATTTAAAGTTGCTCAGGCTCTTTTAATAAAATATAATAAAGCGGAATTTATAAATGATATATTATCTTATGTTGCTGTTGGAACTGTTGCTGATATCGTTCCGCTTTTAGGTGAGAACAGATTTTTGGTAACAAAAGGTTTGGAATTGATTTCGCAGGGTAAACACTATGGATTAAAAAGATTATTGGAAAGTGCAGGATATGATGTTACCAAAGGTATTACATCCGAAAATATTGCATTTGGTGTTGCTCCAAGAATTAATGCTTCCGGCAGGTTGGAAACGGTTGATTCTGCCTTAAAGATTCTTATTTCTGATAATCCGCAGGAAATTGAAGTTGCAATATTGACTTTAAATGAATTGAACAAAACCAGACAAACTCTATGTAAGGATATTTTTGAACAGGCAGATGAAATGGTCAAAAAAGAAGGAAATAGAAATCCTGCAATAATATTGGCTCATCCTGACTGGCATATAGGAATAATTGGAATTGTCGCTTCTCAACTGGTAGAAAAATATTATAAACCAGTATTTTTAATGGCATATAATCAAGAAACAAAAGAATACCGGTGTTCTGCAAGAAGTATTGAGGG
>CACXCI010000072.1 GCA_902766105.1 uncultured bacterium | reverse complement strand
ACTAATTCAGCTGCTTCTAATAATGTTAATTTTTCAATTGATTCTAAAATAGATTCTACACTCATTGTTTTTCTCCTTTATTTTAATTTGAGTTTTGTACATTTATTTAAGTTGTTAAGTTGATAATTTAGATAGATTGATAAGAACTTTACCTTATTATTATCAACTTGTGTTGTTTGTTATTCTATCAGAATTTTAAATTCTTTTAGAATATTGGAATAAAATTCCTATGCTGCTTTTTGATCTCTAACAGCTGCCATAGCTCTTGTAAGTTGAGCCATAACTGCATTGATAGAACCAACAATACCTGATGCCGGTGAATTGATAGATCCAAGCATTTTTGCATAAAGTTCTGATTTTGACGGAAGATTTGCCAAGGCTTTTGTTTCCTTGTCAGTTAATAATTTGCCATCTAATACAGCACCTATAATTTCGCATTTCTTTGTTTCTTTAATGAATTGAGAAACGGCTTTTGCAGGGCTTACAGGATCTTCAAAACCGAATGCTAAAGCGATAGGTCCTGTTAACTTTTCTGCCAAAGCTTCATATTCAGTGCCTTTTATTGCGATTTTAGCCAAAGTGTTTTTTGTAACCATATAATCGCCGCCACTTTTTTGAATTTCACGTCTTAGCTTTGTGATTTCTTCAACAGATAAACCTTTGTATTCTGTTATAATTGCGACCTGAGCTTTTTCGATTTTTGCTTTAATAGCATCAATTTTTTCGGACTTAAATTCTTTTGTTGCCATTTTTGCTCCTTTTTTTTGGAAGTCAAGAAAGTCAAGAGGTCAAGAGGTCAAGCTATTTAATTTTTTATTTAACTTAAAAGATGCTTGCCATCTTGTCATCAGGGCTTCTTGCCCTCAGTTTGTATCGACCTGTTTAAACTAAAAAAGATTTTGCTTTTTTAGTTTACCGCAAAATCTTACACATAAGTCGTTTAATTATATTTCGGCTTTTTGATGCTTTAGTGATTTTATAAAACCACCCCTTCGCATCGGGTGTAAAACCTCGATTAGCTGATTTATTAAGGGTTGTATTTACTCAAAAACAGTCAGTTAAATCTGCTTAATTGTAATACTTCCCGCTAATTGTCTGCGGTCTATATTTATATCATATTACAAACATTCACAAAATCAAGTGTCAGTAATAATAATTTACATAATATGGCAATTTTACTTAACTTTTTGTTTTTATAAATGTATGGTAGTAGAAGTGGCAAATCCGATTAATCAGCGAATGCACAATGGCGATAAACCTGTTGCCGGTGTTTTGACGGCTTCTGATGCTTTACCTAACAGAGTTTTATATACAAATGCAAATGCAAATAAGGTTTATAATGATATTCAATATGACATCTATCAGGGTGTTAAAAATGCATCCCCACCTAAAAAAAGCGGATTTCCAACAATTTTAAAAATTGCTGCAGGCTCTGTTTTACTTGGTACTGCTATAATTTTTAGGAAAAACATCTGGCAGTTTTGTAAAAATATTACCGGAAAAATAAAAAATATATTTAAGAAATCACCGGCATCACCGCCGACACCTAGTCCTTAACCTCAAATTCTCTGACTTGAGTATAAATAATAGGAGAAAACTCTTTTGTTGTAACAATATCAATGATTTTGTATGAATGAGGTAAGTTGTGCATACTTGGACTGGATATATGGTACACTCCATTTTGCATATTTTCGGAATTTGTATGAAAATGACCGGATATAACAGCTAAAACATTATCATGTCTATTTAACATTTCTAAATATTCTTCAGCTTTATATGTTTTGTGCGTTTTTAGACGTTTTTCAGAATTCTCAGGATATACCAACGGGAAATGCTGGAATATGATAGCAGGTTTTTTTGAGTTTTTGCTCAACTGTTTGTCCAACCATTTTAGAGTGCTTTCTTTGTAATATCCGCCGGGCCCCGGGATAACTTCTTTTGCTCCGTCAACTATAAAGAAGTTAAAATGATTTTTTGTGAATTTATAATTAGGTTTACGTTGTGCAGATAACCATTTGTACTGATGAATAATTTCAAAGTAACGAACTTTTGATAAGCCGCCGGATTTATACACATCGTGGTTACCTATAACTATGTAGTATGGAACATTTAGTTTGTTTGCAATTGATAGAAAGGCTTTGAGGTTAGTTTCTGTTGCTGTATCAATATTATCTCCCGTGAAAACGACAAAAGATACATTTTGCTGATTATTGATATCCTTAACGGCACTATCAAGAACCTTTTTGGAATATTCGTTATCCGCAGTTAAGTGGACATCAGTTATCTGAACAAATTTGATTGTTTCAGCGTATACTTTTTGCCCAAGAAGCAATATAAATGCAAATGTAATTAATAAAAACTTTTTCATAAATAAACTAATTCTCCCTTATTATTGATTATATCACAAAATCTATGCATGGTATAATACATATCAGAAAAGGAAAATTATGAGATTAGATAAATTTTTAAAAGTTTCAAGACTTATAAAGCGAAGAACTGTTGCAAACGAAGTATCCGAAATGGGCAGAGTTTTTGTGAACGGGAACCCTGCAAAGCCTGCGAAGCAGCTTAAAGAAAATGATGTCATAGAAATTGAATATGCAAATAGAATCGTTCGGATTAAAGTTACTAAAATTCCTACAGGTAATGTTAGTATTCAACAAGCCTCGTCTTTATTTGAAATTTTAGATTAAGTTTTGTAACAATAGGTTGTTACTCTGAAATTATTACTTTTCAAAAAACTTTATTAAATTATAGAGAGTAATAATGGAGAGCGATTATGAAAGTAACAGGTCAAAACAACGTAAGTAAAGTTATTTCTACTTTATTAACCAATATCTCGAAATTTGATAAAGCGGCAAATGGGGCAATAATTACCGGCTCCGGTTCTGATTATGGTATGGGTGTTACTGTTCAGAATCCGCAAATTGCAGCACTGGAAAAACATTTTTCTGATGTTCCTGAATTTGAATATAACTCAAAACAAGAAAATTTAGTTATAAATGGTCCTTTGATGGGAGGAGCAACAGAAGAATTATTAGAAGTATAAATTTTCAACCCCGAAAAAAAGAGATCTTGATATTTCAAGACCTCTTTTTAATTGTTAAATTTTATTTAATTATTGAGCTGCATAAACACTGACTTGTTTTCTGTCACGTCTGTGCGGTTCAAATTTTACAGTTCCGTCAATCAATGCAAATAATGTATCATCAGAACCAATACCTACATTGTTGCCAGGATGAATTTTTGTTCCTCTTTGACGAACAAGGATATTACCTGCTTTAACAGTTTCGCCACCGAATTTTTTAACGCCTAAACGCTTAGCTTCGGAGTCACGACCGTTACGGGTAGATCCCATACCTTTCTTATGTGCCATTTTTATTTCTCCTTTTTCTTTTTTACGTTAATTAAGCTTCTGTTGTTTCTTCTGCGGCTGCTGTTTTCTTAGCTGCTGAGGTTCTGATTTTTGAAATCATTACTCTTGTGAAGCCTTGTCTGTGACCTTGTTTTTTTCTGTAACCTTTTTTAGGTCTTTGCTTGTAAACGATAATTTTCTTTGCTTTACCGTTTAAAACAACTTTACCTTCAGCACTTGCGCCTGATACATAAGGTTGACCGACTTTAGATTTTTTACCGTTAACTATCATAACGATTTTGTCAAAAACTACTTTTGAATCTGCTTCAGCATCAAGCAATTCAACATCAACGTAACGACCTTCTTCGACTTGATACTGTTTTCCGCCTGTTTCGACTATTGCGTACATCTTTTTTCTTCCTTTCGTTGCGGGTTTCGTAACCTCGGGGTAAATAAGGCATAATTTTATTTTCTTACCAAAGAACTCAATCTTTAGCTTATAGTCCCTATTTCGGCACCCTTGGGTTTTGTCAGAACGATTGACCCATAGTAATACGTAAAACAATTATTAAACGAACTTTGTTCCCTGTCAAGGGGTTTTAATATTTATTAACGTAGTAGCTATGTTTTGTTATTTGGAGTAAAATCATAATATGATGTTTAATAAAGAAGAATTGATAAAAGCAACGAATGCCGTTGTTTTAAAGGATAATTATAAAGAGGATGGCAAATTTGACATCTCGACTGATACAAGAACCATCAAGCCGACTGATATATATTTGCCGCTAAAAGGTGCCTCTTTTGATGGTGAAAATTTTATTGATAATGCAATAGCAGCAGGAGCTAAAGCCTATTTTACGACAAAAGATTATGTTAATGAAGATGCAAAATTAGTACTAAAGGTTGAGAATACAACAGAGGCATATCTTAATATTGCAGAGTATTATCGCATAAAGAAAAATCCGATAGTGGTCGGAGTAACCGGAAGTTCAGGGAAAACAACAACAAAAGAAATTATTTATTCAGTATTGAGTCAACATTATAAAACTCATAAAACCCTATCTAATCACAATAATGAAATTGGTTTTTGTCAGACTGTATTATCAATGCCTGATGATTGTGAATTTTTAATTGTCGAGATGGGAATGAGGGGATTAGGCGAAATAGAATTAATTTCTACTCATTTATTGCCTGATTATGCAGTAATTACCAATTCAGGTTCAGCTCATGTCGGCAGATTAGGTTCGTTAGATAATATTGCAAAAGCAAAATGTGAGATTACGGCAGGTCTGAAGGATGATGGTGTATTTATTGCAAAAAATCAGGAAATAATAAAAAAACATGTAAAGTTTAACGGTCAAAAAATTTATTATTCTTTAGAAGATGCAGATATTTTTGAAAGAAGCAAATCATTTACCAAGTTCAAATATAAAAACAACATCTTTGAATTAAATATCGAGGGTGATTATAATGTTGAAAACTCTTTAGCGGCAATAGAATTAGGCTACAAGTCGGGTATGAGCTATGATGAAATAAAAGCAGGGTTATATTCATATAAGCCTATAGAAAAGCGCTGGGAAATAGAAAATATAGGCTCAATACAATTTATAAATGATAGTTATAACGCCAATCCTGAATCAATGAAAGCATCAGTTAAGACATTTATTGAATTGTATGAAAATCCAGTTGTTGTTCTTGGTGATATGGGTGAACTTGGAGATAATGAGCAAGAATATCATACAATGGTTGGCGAATACATTTGCACGATATGTAAAGGCAGAAACGTTAAGTTTTTAACAGTAGGTAAACTGGCAGAAAAAATAGCCGAAGTCCTTAAAAAATATGGTTATGATGTAAATTCATTTGAGGATAACGAACAGGTATCTTGTTACATTCTTGAAAAATTAAATACCGGTTATACAATATTTTTAAAGGCATCTCGTTCGATGAAGCTTGAACAAATACTTGAAAATGTTAGAAAAGGGATAGTTAAATTATGATAATGACAGCAATAGCTTTCTTGTTAGGCATGGTTTTGTGTATGTTATTCGGTGTTCCGTACATAGACATGCTGAAAAAGAAAATGATTGGGCAGTATATAAAAGATGTTGCCCCCGAAAATCATGCAAAAAAACAAGGTACACCTACAACAGGCGGAGTTTTTATAATAGCGGCAATTATAATGGCCTCGGTAATCGTTTTATTATTAGCTCAAAAAATGACTACAATTGCACTGATTACAATTTTAGCTTTGGCTTTTTATACTTTTGCAGGGTTTCAAGATGATTATATAAAAATCAAGGGAAAAGGTAATGATGGTTTAACTGCAAGAGGAAAACTGTTCAGACAAATAGCAATTGCTCTTTTGCCTACTTTGTACTTAGTAATGACAAATCCTGATGCGTGCATATTTTCTGTCGGGAATTTTAATATAGATTTAAAATGGGTTTATCCGCTTTTTGCGGTATTTATCATAACAGGTTCATCAAATGCTTACAATTTAACTGATGGACTTGACGGACTTGCTGCAGGATGCGGTGTTCCTGCGTTTGTAGCATGTTCGTTGATTTCTCTTGCAATGGGAGAAATTGAAATTGCTATAATTTCCGCTGCCGTTGCAGGTGCATTATTAGGATTTTTAAAATTTAACAAACCAAAAGCAGAAGTATTTATGGGTGATACCGGTTCATTAGCTATAGGCGGTCTTTTAGGGACACTTGCCGTGCTGGGAAAATTTGAATTTTTATTAATATTTATCGGCGGGGTTTTTGTTATGGAAACTTTGTCAGTTATTATACAAGTTATAAGTTTTAAAACAACAGGCAACAGGGTATTCAAAATGGCGCCAATTCATCACCATTTTGAACTTTTGGGATGGAATGAGAAAAAAGTTGTTATTGTATTTTCACTTGTTTCATTACTATTATCGGTTGTTGCTGTTGTTTTGTTTGAATTATTTGTCAGAGGAATTTTATAATGGGCGTTAGAGGTAAAAGAGTTTTAGTATTGGGACTTTCAAAAAGCGGGATTGCAGCTGCAAAATTTGCTCAAAAGCATGGGGCTGTTGTTTATCTTTCAGAAGGTAAATATGTTGAAGAAGAAAACAGATATAAGGTAGCAGAACTTGAAAGTCTTGGGATAAAAGTAGAATACGGCGGACATTCAGATGAATTTGTTCAAAATGCTGAACTTGTTATTACAAGTCCCGGAATACCTCCGCACAGCGAAATTATCCAACGCATAAGAAAACATAACATCCCTGTAATATCTGAATTAGAGCTTGCATATAGAGAATGTGATATTCCTTTTATCATAATTACGGGAACAAACGGAAAAACAACAACAACAGCTTTAACAGAATTTATTTTATCAAAGAAATTGAATGTAAAGGCTTGTGGAAATATTGGGCAGCCGCCTTGTAATATTGCTGATGAAAATTTGGATTATTTTGTTTGTGAAGCTAGCTCTTTTCAGCTGGAAATGAGTCCGTCACTAAAACCGTTTATTTCTGTGTGGACAAACTTTACACCTGATCATATTGACTGGCATCAAGGTTTGGATAATTATTTTAACGCAAAAGCAAGAGTCTTTAAAGAGCCTCAAGCTCCTCAATATTCCGTGTTGAATGCAAAAGATGAAAAGCTCTTAGAGTTTTCAAAGCAAGCTGACGGCAAATTATTCCTTTTTGCAGGAAATATTGGGGATAATTGTTGTTATGAAGAAAATGGTGAAATTTTATTTAAACAAGACGGAGTTGCAGAATCTATTATTAAAATTTCTGATTGTCCGTTACTTGGAGAACACAATTACCAAAATATCATGTGTGCAATAATTTGTGCTAAATTATCAGGACTTGATAATGAAACAATCAAAAATGCCATAAAAGAGTTCAAAGCCCCTGCTCACAGATTAGAAAAAATTACTGAGTTTGACGGAATAACTTTTTATAACGATTCTAAAGCAACTAACCCCGAAGCTGCAATTGTTGCAATTAATTCTTTTAATAATGAAGATGTTGTTCTAATTGCCGGCGGAAGGGATAAAAATACGGATTTGAAAGAATTTTGTGATTCTATAAACAAGCATATTAAAACCGTAATTCTAATAGGAGAGGCAACTGAAAGATTTGAAAAGAACCTAAAAGAAAACGGTTTTTCAAATATAATTAAAGAAAACTCTATGCAAGAAGCTATAGATAAAGGGATAGAGTTACATCCTGATGTTGTATTATTATCCCCGGCATGCGCAAGTTTTGATATGTTTACAAGTTACGAAAACAGAGGAGATGTCTTTAGAGAATATGTCCTATCGAGAGTATAAATCACCAAAAAGACAAGAAAGGGAACGTAAAGAGCGCCGAAGAAAAAATCCTTCGGACGTTATTATTGCACCTCCTGACAGAACTCTGCTAGTGATAGTTACATTTTTGGTTGTAATAGGTTTTTTGGCAATTTTTTCGGCAACAGCACCAAAGTGCCTGCGAGAAGGAGTCAGTCTTATTTCCTTTGTTGCCAAGCAAATTGTGTATGCTATTGTCGGATTTTTAGCAATGGGATTTTTAGCAAGATTTGATTATAAAAAACTGGAAATAGTTAATAAAAAATTCTTATGGACGGTTATTATTTTGTTGCTGGTTCTTCAATTTACCCCTTTGGGAGTAACTATCAACGGAGCAAAGCGCTGGATAAATCTCGGGGTTATGCAGTTGCAGCCGTCAGAACTTGCAAAGCCGCTGTTTTGTATGCTGTTTGCGACTTTGTTTAAGAACAAAATAACAATGCACACATTTACGGATAATTTTACGTCAAAGATTTTACCTATGATTATAATTTTGTTTTTAATTTTAAAACAGCCAAATTTAAGTATGGCAATAATTTTATGTGTAACAGGCTTTGTCTTGTATGTATGTGCAAAAGGGCCTTGGCAACCTGTTATAGCGGGCGGTATTGCAGGTGTTGTCGGGGTATTAACAATGCTTCCCAGATTGCTTCACGGTTATCAGATGGATAGAATTACCGTTTGGTTGAATCCGGGCAGTGATGCTTTGGGGAAAGGTTATAATATTATACAATCGCTTATAGCCTTTGCTTCAGGTGGTTTGAGCGGAAGCGGATATGGCAGTTCTATTCAAAAATTAGCTTATTTGCCGGAGTGTCATACTGATTTTATTTTTGCAATAATTGCTGAAGAATTTGGATTTTTAGGCAGTATATTTATTGTTGGATTGTTTGTAGGTCTAGTACATAGAGGCTTTAGAATTGCCAAAAGATGTCCAGATATGTACGGTAAACTTTTAGCTGTAGGGATAACAACAATTTTTGGATTTCAGGCATTTTTGAATATGGCAGTTGCAAGCTCATTTATGCCTGTAACCGGCGTAACATTACCATTTATAAGTTATGGCGGCACATCAATTATTGTATCATTAGCTATGGTTGGAATACTTTTAAATATTTCAAAGCAGAGAATTAAAAAAATTAATACAAATGAGGGTAATACAAACGTAAATGTTTGATGGGCAAAAAAACAAAATTTATTTTATTACAGGCGGCGGCACAGGCGGACATATATACCCTGCTGTTGCGGTTGCTGATGAATTATTGAAACTTAATAACACAAAGAAAATTTATTATATTGGAAATCCAAATAATCTTGAAGCTTCAATCGTTAAAGATAAGGATTATACTTTTTTGCCTGTTATATCGTCAGGCATGCCAAGAAAATTAGGAATAGATTTTTTAGTATGGTTTATTAAGATGTTTTTCGCATGGTTAAAATGTTGCTTTTATATAATAAAATATAAGCCTGATGTAATATTTGGGACGGGCGGATATATTTCTGCACCTGTTTTGATTGCGGGAATGGCGATGAAAATACCTCTTGTTATGCACGATTGTGATGCTAATCCGGGACTTGTTACGAGAAAATTATCCCCTTATGCAAAAAGTATATCTATTGCTTTTGATGCTGCAAGAGAAAAATTAAGCAATAAGAACATATACTTGAATGGCAACCCGATAAGAACAGAATTTGCGAATTTAACAAAAGAACAGGCTAAAAATGATTTAAAATTACAATTAGACAAGCTTACTATTTGTATTATGGGCGGTTCTCAGGGCGCAAAAACGATAAATGAGGCTACTGTCAACATTTTGGAGAAATTATCCAAAGAGCTTAATTTACAAGTTATTTTTCAGACAGGAAAGAAAAATTATGATGATGTTATAAAGAATTTGAAAGAAATTTATACTGATTTTGAAAATGATAATAATATTATCGTAAGACCGTATTTTGATAATATGGTAACTGTTTTGAAGGCTTCTGATATTGCGGTATCAAGGGCAGGTTCTTTGAGTATATCAGAGTTGTGTGCAAGCGGTGTCGCAACTATTTATATTCCATATCCTTATGCCGCAGCTGACCATCAAAGAAAAAATGCAAAATCTATGGTTGAACAGGGCGCGGGTATATATTTAGAAGATGCTCAAACAACCCCGGAAACCTTACTTAACTTGATTAGAGATTTATCTGTTGATAAAAGCAAACTAAAACAGATACAAAAGGCTTCTTTATCATTAGCAAAATATGATGGTGTTCAAAAAATTGTTGAACAAATCATAAAAGAATAGTTTTATCCTGCCAAGTTACTAAGAAAATCTTTATTAGCTTCTATTGTGGCCTTTGTTCCTGTTAATGAGTAGATAGGTTTTGAATTAAAGATATTGTTTGCGGTATTATAAATATCATCTGCGGTTATAGAATCTATATTTTCAAGGCATTTATTCAGATATTCAATGCCGTAAAAAGTATCTTTTGAATGACTTATAATTCTGTTTTTACCGTTATTTGTTTCCAATGCTGTATATATTTGAGATTTCAACCTTTTTTTAGCGGCATTTAGTTCGGCTTCAGATACTTTTTCTGAGGTTATTTTCTTAATATTATCGTTGAAACCTTCAATTGCTTTTTGAACATTATCAAAGGTTTTTTCACCTGTTTCGTGGTTTTCTGTTGTTGTACCTATTTCGAGAGTATAAACTCCCATATCGCCAAGTGTACTATAATTTGAGGAAACAGCATAAGCCAAATGTTTGTTTTCTCTAAGATCCATAAATAGTCTTGATGATGGGGAGCCACCAAGAATTTCATTCAATAAAGCTACGCAATTTTCATCTTTTATATTACCGCTGTTTTTATATCTGTATCCCTGAATTATATCGGTCTGATTTTTTAGGTTGATATCGGTTAAGATTTCTGTTTTTTCAATTGGGGTATAAACTTTTTCTAAACTGATATTTTTTTTGTTCAATTGAGGATAAGAATTTACGGATTCAAATATCACATCTTTCAATTCTGAATTTTTGTCAAATGGACCTGTTACGGTTACTTTTCCTTGTCCTTTTGTCAAAATATCATTATGAAATTCTTTAACATCATTAAGAGTTATTTTATCAAGGCTTTCAAGCATTTCTTTCGGGGTATAAGCATAGGCTGTATTTTTATACATTACGGCATTAAATTTGTCATAAGGATTAACTTCGGTATTAGAAAAGTCATCTTTTAATCTGTTAATGGCAGCTTCAAAATCTTTTTGGTTAAAATTAGGGTTCATAATTCTGTCATTAAAATATTTTAAAGCTTCTTTAGTTGTATTTGCCGGAAAATCCGCATTGAGCCCGATACCATATTGATCTGCAAAAATACCGCAGCTTATAGCGTATTTGTCTGCTGTTTTTGATAAATCTTGAACAGATTGAGTCGTTGTACCGGCAGTGTTTAACATGTCAGTTAAAACGCTGGCAATAGCAGCTTTTCTTGGCGTCCAATCGTGTTCTTCTATGTTCATTTTGTATTGAACAGTATTGGTTACTGCATTATTAAGTATTACATCATAATTATTAGCAGTTCTGTATGTTTTTACATTATCAATATTTATAGGATTTTTTTTGTTTGTTGCTCCGGTAAACGGAACATTGTATTCGGCCATTTTGACTGCAAGCTCATGGCGATTTGATATTTGATCTTCAGTTGTATTATGAGGATGTACAACTGTTAGGGCTGCTTTGTTCAAATCAAGATATTTCTTTGCGGTATCGACAATATCTTGAACCGTCATATCGTCAACTAATTTGTTGAAACTTTTTATTTTTTCTATATCATCATTTAAAAATGCGTTTCCTATAGCTCCGTTTAGAGCAAAAGAATTTTCGAATATGTTATCATAAGATTTTTTCATCTTATTCTTTATTGCCGTAAGCTCTTCATCTGTCGGTGGCTCTTTTGATAATTTGTCTACAGTATTATAAATTTCGTGTATAGCAAATTCTGCTTTATTTTCAGGAACATTTGTTTCTATCATCATAATAGTTTTATCAGACGGTCTTGAACTCAATCTTTCCGGCGCAAAATTTACACAAATTCCATATTTTCTTTCAATATCAGAAACTCTTGAATTTTCCAACCCGCCGGCAAGATTAGATAATGCTTGAAGATAAATTTTATCTTTTGTATTATTATTTTCCGGTCCGGCAAATCCGATAAATACAGTTGTTCTTCCGCTTTCTGATTTTGGAGAAATTATATCCTGTCTTACAGGATTATCTATCGGAGTCATTTTTTCAAATATACGCTGACCTTGAGGAGTTTTGGCAGAATTAAAATATTTTGAAACAAGTTGTATAGTTTGTTCGGGATCTACCTCTCCTGTAATGACAGTAGTCATATTGGAAGGATAATAGTTATTATTAAAATAATCTACGACATCTTTTTGAGTTAAGGCTGTTATATTATCAGTACTTCCCGCAACCAAATCAAATGATGAAGATTTTACATTAAATAAATTTTTAATTGTTTGGGTGAAGCCAAGGTTTTCATCTTCTGATAAGCACATATTTATTTCGGAATTTACTATTTTTTTCTCTTTTTCAAGCTTGTCAAGTAAAAATTTAGGAGATTGAAGCATTCCGGCATGAAGCTTAATTTTATTTTCTAAATCTGTATCTTCCAATAAATTTGAACTTATGAAATAATTTGTTTCCGCAAATGAGGTTGAAGCATTTGTGCTTGCTCCCATTTGGTTAACCTCATCAAAAAAATCTTTATCACCCAAATCTTCAGAACCGTTAAACAAATTATGTTCTATATAGTGGCTGATACCCCGCAAATTGTCAGGTTCATTAAACGAACCTGTATTTACATAAGTTTTTACAACGGTTGTGCCGTCTTTTGGTACAATTACAATCTTTTGCCCATTCGCAAGTTTATAGCATTTTGCTGATAGTTCATCATTGAGCTTTATATCTTCAATGTGATTATATGCAATCGGAACTCTGACATTAAAATCCGGATTTGTTGCTGGTAATGATTCTACCTCTTTTGTTGAGTCCGTATTTTGTACCGACTCAGAAGTAAAAGTCGGCTTACTTTTATTGAAACTTATGTTTGATATGTACGCAGGAATAATTTTCATAAAACTACCTTATATAATTATGAAAACTAACGCATGGAAAAAGTTGCTTTTTTGCTTAAGAAATGTAAATTACCCTCTAAAAATTGTTTGTTCTCTATCCGGACCAACAGAAACGATAGAAATTGGAGTTTCTAAAATTTCTTCAAGTCTTTCAAGATATTTTCTGCAATTTTCCGGCAAATCTTCGTATTTGCGAATATTAGAAATATTAACCTCCCAACCTTTATGAGTTTCATAAACAGGTTCCAGGTATTTATGCATATAAACATCTTCAGGGTATGATGTGTAAATTTTGCCGTTTCGGGTATCTTTATAAGCTGTGCAGATTTTTATCTCATCAAATGTATCAAACACATCAATTTTTGTAAGAGCTATAGAGGTTAGTCCACCTACAAGGCAAGCGTATTTCATTGTAACAGCATCAAACCAGCCGCACCTTCTTGGTCTGCCTGTTGTAACTCCAAATTCATGCCCAATATCTTGTATTTTTTTGCCTGTTTCATTAGTTAATTCTGTTACAAAAGGTCCTTCTCCAACTCTTGTTACGTATGCTTTTGCAACACCAATAATTTCATCAATAACCTTCGGACCGTAGCCTGAACCTGTGCAAGCTCCGCCACCTACGGGGTTTGAGCTTGTTACAAACGGATATGTTCCAAAATCAACATCTAGCATTACACCCTGCGCACCTTCAAAAAGAACTGTTTTACCCTCTTTTTTAGCATCTCTTAAAAGGTTCTGCCAATCAAAACATACATAAGGTTTGAAAATTTCTGCATATTTTTTGCAAAGCTCTAAAACTTCTTCCTTTGTGTATGTCTTTAAATTGTATAATTCTTTGAGTTGTTTATTTTTAATCGGTAAAATAACATCAAGCTTTTCAGATAGCGCTTCAGGTGAATATAAATCACCGATTTTTAAGCCGATTCTTTGCATTTTATCTGTATATGTCGGTCCTATTCCTTTTTTTGTTGTTCCTATTTTGCCTTTTGTTGCGTTATCTTCTGAGTATCCGTCAATTTCAGTATGCCAAGGCATTGTGATTGAGGCTAAAGGGCTAACTTTTAAACCTGTTAAATCTATATTTTCAGCCTTTAAGCCGTCAATTTCCTGTTGAAAATATTCAGGCAAAACTACTGTTCCGTTGCCGATAAGGCAAGTTTTATTTTTATACAAAATTCCGGATGGAATAAGGTGAAATTTAAAAGTCTTGTTGTGTGCAACGACAGTATGTCCTGCGTTGCAGCCTCCTTGATATCTGATTATTAAGTCAGCTTTTTCGGCAAGCAAGTCAGTGATTTTTGCTTTTCCTTCATCTCCCCACTGTGCGCCAACAACTACTCTGTTTGTCATTTTTATATCCCTTCTTTCATTCTTTCAAGCATAAATAATTGTATCACATCAATATATTTAGGCAAGAAGAAATAACACAGGTTGTTTTTAAGTCGTTAAGCCACTAAGACGATAAGACGTAAAGACGATAAGGCGTTAAGTTCAATAAGGTTTATTGATTATATTAATCCTTGAATTAACTAAATTATCGTTAAGAACTTAACAACTCAGCGTCTTATCGTCTTAACGACTTCAAAATCGTTTAGTCATTGTTTTTTGTTTAACTTTTTATATAATTGACCTATTTAATTATTTCCCTCTTGCAATATAAAATCTTTTATGTTATGCTGAGCCTTGTCAGAAGTAAAAGTTCGAATACGATTTCCAAATAGCTATAAATAGCTTATATTTTGGCGTATTCTCATTATATGAGTTTAACCCAAAACTCAGAACAAAATATATTACTAAAGAGTAAAATTACAAGAAAGGTAAAATCAATGGAAAACAATGAAGAATTAAATGTAACTGAAGTTACTGAAGCAGCTGAAGTTGTTGAAGAAGCAAAAGAAGAAGCAACAGCTCAAGCAGCAGATGTTTCTGAAGAAAAACCTGCTCGCAGCAGAAAAGGTCGTGGCAGAAAACAAAAAATTGAAACAACTGAAGAAAAGCCACAATCTGAATGGACAGAAACAGTTGTTCAAATCAGCCGTGTAACAAAAGTTGTTAAAGGTGGTAAAAAATTAAGCTTCCGAGCAATCGTTATTGTCGGCAACAAAAAAGGTCAAGTTGGTATCGGTTGTGCTAAGGCATCTGAAGTTATCATCGCTATTCAAAAAGCTATTGCTGATGGCAGAAAAAATGTTATCACAGTACCTATTTTTAAAACAACAATTCCTCATCCAATTACAGGTAAATCAGGTGCAGGTGCAGTTATGCTAAGACCGGCTTCAGAAGGTACAGGTATTATTGCAGGTGGTGCTGTTCGTTCAGTTTTAGAGCTTGCAGGTATAGAAAATATTTTATCTAAGTCATTAGGTTCTAAATCTCCGTTAAACGCAGCAAATGCAACAATAGAAGCTTTAAAAGCATTGACTCCGTTCAATGACGTTGCTAAAAAACGTGGTTTGACAATGGCTGAATTGTTGAATTAATATATGACGTTAAAACGATAAGTCGTTAATACGTTAAGTTCTTTACAAACATTAAGTATAAAGGAAAATAAAAATGGCAAATAAAAAATCTGAAATGATAAAAATTAAACTTGTAAGAAGTTTAATAGGAACCTCAGAAAAACAACGCTCAGTTGTAAGAGGCTTAGGCTTAACAAAAAAAGACCAGATTGTTGAACATGCACAATCTGCAACAATCATTGGTATGGTTAACAAAGTTTCTCACTTGGTAGAAATTGTAAAATAGTTCATCAAATTTGAGATTAAATCTCATAATTATGTAATAAAGAAAGAAGGAAATAAAATGGCAAATACAACAATAAAATTAGAAGATTTAAGACCGGCAGACGGTTCAACTTCTAAAAGCAAAAGAGTTGGTCGCGGACGTTCTTCAGGACATGGTAAAACCTCTTGCCGCGGACATAACGGTGAAGGTCAAAGATCTGGTAATGCAAGCAAAAGAGGTTTTGAAGGCGGACAGATGCCGGCTTACAGAAGACTTCCTAAATTAAAAGGTTTCCAAGTATATGGCAAAGATAATTATGCTCAAATTAATGTTGGCAGATTAGATGCTCTAAAACTTAAAGAAATATCTTTTGAAAGCTTAAAAGAAGTTATGACAATTCACCCGACTTGCGTTGGCTTGAGAGTTCTTGGTAACGGAGAATTAAAATCAGCTGTAACTGTAAAAGCAGCTTATGTTACTCCATCAGCAAAAGAAAAAATTGAAGCAGCAGGCGGAAAGGTTGAGTTAGTATAATGGCACAAGGGATAAAATCACCAACAACGGAAGATTTGATGTCAATGTGGAATGCTTCAGGCTTGAAGCAAAAAATATTATTCACATTAGCAATGATTGCCGTATGGAGATTTGGAGTATTGATGCCGTTATACGGTATCAATAACGAGGTCTTTTCAAAGATTGCAAGCGGAAACAATATCGTAGGATTTTTGGACTTGTTTTCAGGCGGTGCGTTGAGTGATGTTTCAATTCTCGCTTTGGGTATTGGACCGTTCATCACATCTTCCATTATTATCCAGCTTGTTTCTGTAGTAATTCCATCCTTGGAAAAACTGCAAAAAGAAGAGGGAGAGGCAGGAAGAAGGAAATTGTCGCAGTATACGAGAGTATTTACTGTAGTTCTGGCAATTTTCCAGTCTTTTATTTTTATGATGTTTTTACATCACTTACCGAACACAATCATTTCAACAGTAAATCCGATTGCGTTCTACATCAGTTCAATTATAACTTTGACAGCAGGTGCTGTTCTTGTTATGTGGCTTTCTGAATTGATAACGGAAAGAGGTATCGGCAACGGTGGTTCTTTAATCATCTTTTGCGGTATTTTGACAAACATCCCAAGAATTTGGGCAAATACATCAAAATTAGTTCAGACAAGCGGTTCTATGCAATTGAAATTGCTTTTGTTATTAGCTATATTCTTTGCTTCAATGATTTTTATTGTAATTATGCAAGAAGCTGTAAGAAAAGTAATTATTGTCAATCCAAAAAGACAAATCGGGAACAAAGTTTATGGCGGGATGAATTCATTTATTCCGTTCAAACTTAATCCGGGCGGCGTTATGCCTATCATCTTTGCAATTGCAATTTTATTGTTCCCATCAACAATATTAGCTATAGTTGGTCAAGCAAACTTTAAATCAGTTGCAGTTAAGAATGTTGTAATGTCTTTAAATCACTGGTTAAGTCCTGACGGATTGACATATTATGTGTTGTATATCGGTTTAATCATTGCTTTGACATTTTTCTATGCTTCAATTATGCCAAATATGCAGCCAAAAGATATTGCAGACAACTTGAAAAAATACGGATCATCAATTCCGGGGATTAAACCGGGACGTCCTACAGCTGAAGCTTTAGATAAAATCTTGACGAAAACAACATTTATCGGTGCTGTTGGCTTAGGTATAATTGCGTTAGTTCCGTCTTTTGCAAGTTTTGCAACAAGAATTGAAACCTTCCAAGGGATTGGTGCTACATCACTAATCATTATGGTCGGTGTTGCTCTTGATTTGATAAATCAAGTTAAAACACACTTGTTGGCAAGAAACTACGAATCTTTCTTAAAAGATATGTAGATTGATAAATATATTATAAAAAAGAGATGCTGGTAATAATTATCAGCATCTTTTTTATGTAAGTTCTCCATATATTATACCATTTTCAAAGCGTGTAATTTTTGCTTTTTGCAAAGTATTATACAAATCTTCTTTTTCTGAATGTATTTGTACGGTTAAATAATTTCGAGTTACACCTTTTAAATTCCCGCTGTGCTTATCTCTATGTTTTTCTATCAAAATTTCATGTATCTTACCTATATTTTTGGTTACAAATGAGTTATATTTACCCCTTGAAATTTCTTTTATTTTGTCAGCTCTTCTGCTTTTTATATCATCCGGTATTTGATTTTCCATATTTGCACCAATTGTACCTTCTCTTTTAGAATACGGAAAAGTATGAATTTGCACCAGACCTGATTTTTCCAAATTGGCGCAGGTCGTTTTAAAATCATCTTCAGTTTCGCCTGCAAAACCTGCAATAATATCACTACCCAAAAACGGAAGCTCAAAAGTATTGTTTATTAAGTCTATCTGTTTTAAATAATCTTCAGTTTTATAAAATCTGTTCATAGAACGCAGAGTTTTATCGTTTGCAGATTGCAGGGACAGGTGAAAATGCGGACAAAACTTTTTAGAATTTTTTAGTAAATTAATCAGCTCAGGCGTAATTTCTGTAGGATTTAGAGATCCCAGCCTAAAACGTTCAATTGTAGTTTTTTCTTCAATATCTTTTAGCAAATCAATCAGGGATAAGCCGATATCTTTTCCCCATTGTCCTATGTGAATACCCGTTAAAATAATTTCTTTAAATCCATGTTTTGAAAAATTATTTATTTGATTAATTATAAATTCCGGACTTGCACTTCTGCTTTTTCCTCTTGCCTTCCAAATAATACAATAAGTACATCTGTTATCACACCCGTCTTGAATTTTTAAACTTGCTCTGGTTTTTGTTGTATCAATCAGCTCAATTTCATTAAAATCTGCCTGCTTCATTATATCATTTACGGCAAGTTTATTCTTTGCTGATAAATATTCATATAGGTGCAATTTTTCATTATTCCCTATAACATAATCAATAAAATCGTATTCTAATAAGTTTTCTTTTTCCAGTTGCGCATAACAGCCTGTTATTACTATTATCAAGTTTTTATTTTTATTTTTTGCGGCACGAAGATGATAAAGTGCTTCATTATCACTTTTATGCGTAACACTACAGGAATTAAGTATGTATAAATCAGCATCTTGAATAGAATTGACTTTTCTCATTCCGTTATTTGTAAGATTTTCCTCTATTATTGAGCTTTCAAACTGATTAGATTTGCAGCCCATTGTGTGTATATAAAAGGTTTTCATTCTTTAATAATAAAAAAAATATAAAATTTTGTAAATATTTGTGTACTAAATTTGGGAAAATGGCAAAAAAATTTACTTTCTTTTTTTATAATTGTATAATCAAAGTGTGAAAGTTGAGGTAGTTTATGCAAGTAAATGCAGTTTCTAATCAGTCTATAGCATCTAAATCGTCTTTTGGTCATCGTATGCCTTCAAGAGATGAATTAGAGCAATTTGCAGCAGTAGATGATAAAACATTAAAACATTTTGCAGTTCAAGCTGCATCAGAATCAGTAAACGATAAAAAACACAGAAGAATTTCAAATGCTATTTGGTATTCATTACCGATTGTCGGCGGTCTTGCAGCTGTTGTAAGAAATCCGCAAGTTATAGGACGTATTCCTAAATTAAAAGTTTTTGCTAAGAATGCAGCTTTGTGGGCTGGTACATTTGCTGTAATTGATGCAACATTTGGTGCAAAAAGAGCAATTGAAAAACACAGTTCATCTGCAAGAGAATTTAGTAAAGAACATCCGGTTTTATCTACAATAGGAACCGTTGCAGCATCAATCGGTGCATTGATATTAGCCGGAAAAGGTGCTTCAAAATTAGTTGATAAGTTTGGACCTGATGCTGTTAAGTTCTTGAAAAAACATAAAGTAGATAAATATATCAAAGAAAATAAACTAATTACAAGTGTTATGAAACAGGTAAGGAAATTACCATCAGCTATAAAAAGTTTTGCTAAAGGTGTAATTGACTGGAGTCCGATGATTTTGGTATTTACAAGTATTGCTCATACCTTCAGCCACGAAAAAGCAAAAACTGCAGAAGCTGTTAAAAATTATACAATGTTGAAAGCTGAACAAGCTCAGGTTAGAGAGTTGTTAGCAGCTGAAGACGGCGAATAATAAGTTAACAAATATATTAACTAAAAGTCTGTCAATCTGGTATTGACAGACTTTTTAGATTATAATTATTTTATGAAAGCAGTAATTCTTGGTAAAGGTTTGATGCTGGCAAATATTATTCTCGGAGTTTATGATGCCGGCGCAGATATCGTTGGAGTTCTCAGATACGAAAAGACCTCGGACAATCCTTTATCTTTGTTTTTAAAAGATACTTTTAATCCTGAATATGATTTAACAATTATAAAAGAGCTAGGCATAAAGCAGCTCAATTTTAAATCAGCTAATTCAAAAGCTTTCAGAGATTTTTTAATTAAGCAAAATGTTGATTTACTCATAATTGGAACATGGAAGGAAAAAATAAAAAAAGAAATTTTTGATGTTCCGTCTGTTTGTACTGTCAATCTTCATCCCTCGTTGCTTCCGAAATACAGAGGTCCAAATCCATATATACAAACGATTTTACATGGAGAAATGTATTCGGGTATAACCTTGCATTTGGTTGATAAAAATTATGATACAGGTGCAATTTTGGCTCAAGAAAAAATAAAAATTGAGATGACAGATACAGCGAAAGAACTGAGAGAAAAAACCGTAATGCAGGCAAGAGAACTAATTTATAACTTTATAAAAGATTTAGATTCAACTATTGTTGCTCCCGTTACTCAAGTCGAAAGTAATTCTTCATATTATCCTAATATTTCAGGTGATGAAAAAATGCTGGATTTTTCCTCTCAAACCTCAGTTGAGATATCAAGGACTATCAGGGCATTACATCCGTTTTTACCTTCATATATTACATATAAAAATAAATTTTTTATTGTTAACCCATATAAATTTAAGATTTTAAATATTGATTGCTACGGTTACGAGGCAGGGGATATAATTGCAAAAAATTCTCAAGACAAATCTTTAACTATTGTTTGTAAAGATAAAACGGCTATTGAGTTTGAAGATTTAAAGCTATACAAAGCAAAAATTTTTACTTCATTTTATATAAAACATTTTATTTTCTTGCAACAGTTCCACGATCAAGCATAACCATAAGAATTGAAATATCCGCAGGTTTCACACCTCCTATACGAGAAGCCTGAGCAAGTGTTTTGGGTTTTATTTTTTCTAATTTTTCTTTTGTTTCAGATGAAATATGTTCAATTTTTGAATAATCAATATTATCAGGTATTCTGAATTTTTCAAGCTTACCTGCATTATCAACCTGTTCTTGCTGACGTTTGATGTAGCCGTCATATTTGATTAAAACTTCAACTTGTTCATATACATCCTTTGATATATTTAATTCAAAAGTTGAGTTATCAATTTCTTTCAATATTTTATATGAGATATTTGGTCTTTTTAGCAGTTCTGAAGCTCGAATACCTCTATCAATATGTTCTTCATATTTTGAGAGAATGTTATTGATTTCATCAGTTGCAGAAATTTTTAAATTTTCCAATCTTATTTGTTCATCAGCAATCATTTGTTGTTTTTTGTTAAATCTATCAAATTGAGCATCATCAATCAGCCCGATTTTATGTCCGATAGGGGTTAATCTTTCATCAGCATTATCCTGCCTTAATAAAAGGCGGTATTCAGAGCGTGATGTTAACATTCTATACGGATCTTGAATATCTTTAGTAACCAAATCATCAATTAATGTTCCTGTATATGATGAACTTCTGGATAATTCTAACATCTCAGAGCTGTTCAAATAATTGTAAGCATTTATTCCGGCTATAAGACCTTGTGCAGCGGCTTCTTCATAACCGCTGGTTCCATTAATTTGCCCGCCAAAAAATAAACCTTTTATCTTTTTCGACATCAAGGAATGTGTTGTTTGAACCGCAGGAACATAGTCGTATTCAACCGCATAAGCAGGTTTTATAATATGAGCATTTTCTAACCCCGGCAAAGATCGAATCATTCTGACCTGAACATCAGCAGGCAAGCTGGTTGAAAAACCCTGAATATATGTTTCATAAGTTCCTAACCCTTCAGGTTCAATAAAAATATGATGTGAAGGGTTTGATGCAAATCTTACAATTTTATCTTCTATCGAAGGGCAGTACCTTGGACCGACACCATGAATCAACCCCTGATACATAGGAGATTTGTCCAAATTTGCCCTTATGATATTGTGAGTTTCTTCTGTTGTTCTTGTCAAATAGCAAGGGTAAGTCTTTCTTACCGGTCTGTCGGGCTTGAAAGAGAAAAAGTTTAATTCATCATCTCCAGGTTGAATTTCCATCTTTGAGTAATCAATGGTTCTTTTATCTACTCTTGCAGGAGTTCCTGTTTTTAGTTTTTTTGTTTCAATTCCAAGTTTGTGTAACGAGTCAGATAAGCCTATTGCTGCTTTTTCACCTAATCTGCCCGCACTATAAGAACGCAGTCCGACAAATATTCTGCCCTCTAATGATGTCCCTGTTGTTAGAACAACGGCTCTTGCCTTATACTCTATTCCAAATTCATCAATAGCTCCTGTAATTTGCCCGTTATCTGTAAGTAATTCTGTTATACAGCATTGTTTTAAATATATATTTGGATTGCTTTCTATTAAATTTCTCATATAACGAGAATATTCCGCTTTATCAGATTGCGCTCTCAACGCTCTTACTGCCGGACCCTTTGATGAATTTAATATTTTTAATTGCAAATATGTCGCATCTGTAACCTCACCCATAACGCCGCCCAGAGCGTCAATTTCTCTGACTAATGTTGATTTAGCCGGACCTCCGACAGCAGGGTTACAGGGTTGCAGAGCAATATTTTCCACATTAAGTGTACAAAGTAAAACTTTTACACCCAATTTTGCACACGCCAAAGCTGCCTCACAACCTGCGTGTCCGGCACCTACAACTATTACATCAAATTTGTTGTTCAAATAATCCATAGTGTTATTATAAGTCAAACAAATTTTGTTATAAATTCAAGCACAACAAACTTTACGTTTAAACATTAAACGTAACAATAACACTTAAAACCATTCAAACTACCCTACTTTGTAAAACGACTATAAAAATTTTGGGTTTACTCGAATTTCATCCGTATAGATTTTTGTATACAGGCTTTAGTCTCTTTACTTAGCCCTCTGCTGTCAATTCTTCCCAGATGCTTGGTACGACAATCAACGCAGTGTACACGATAAATCCGAACAAAATCAGATTAATAGCCATGATAACCTCCTTTGGTTACATGTATATTAATCCCAGTTTTTTAAGAAATATAACGAGAATTAATACATATAGTTGAAAACTTTACAAAAGTTAATATAAAATATTGATATGAAAAAATTAACTCAAAAAGATGTAAAAGCCCTATTTTCAAATCTTTGCTGTTCCCGTTGCAAAAATGAATTTACAAAAGATTCAATAAAAATTTTGGACAAGGATTGCGATACTCTTCATTGTCGTTTATTATGCGCTAAGTGCGGAAAAGATTTTGGTGAAATAGTTTTCAATTTTAACAAAAAAGAGGATAAACATTTACCCTTAGAGATTATCGAAGGACCGCCGCCAATTTCTTATGATGATGTGATTGAGGCACATAAATTTATAAGGGAATTATAGAAATTTACTTTGTGATATAATGATTTTAGTAAATATAACAGCCGAAGAAGGGGAAAAATATGCTAAGAACCGGAATAGTAGGACTTCCAAATGTTGGGAAATCAACATTATTTAATGCACTTACAAATGCAAGAAATGCTCAAAGTGCAAATTATCCGTTTTGTACAATTGAACCAAATATTGGTGTAGTTGATGTTCCTGATGAGCGTCTGCCAATATTAGCAAAATTATGCAAAACAGATGTAATAATTCCAACTGCAATCGAATTTGTTGATATTGCAGGTCTTGTTAAGGGTGCAAGTAAAGGCGAAGGTCTTGGCAATCAGTTCCTTCAAAATATTCGTGAAGTTGATGCTATTATTCAGGTTGTAAGATGCTTTGATGATGAAAACACGATACACGTAGAAGGCAAAGTTGATCCGATTTCTGATATTGAAACCATAAATACTGAATTAGCATTAGCTGATATGGCATCCGTTGAAAGACGTCAGGCAAGAATCGCTAAAACCGTTAAAGGCGGCGATAAAGCTGCTGTTTTGGAAGATAAGGTTTTGAAAAAATTAACTGAATTACTTTCAGATTGTACATTTATTGATATAAATGAGCATTTTGAAGGTGATGAACTCCCTGTCGTTAAGCAATTGAATTTGTTATCAACAAAACCTGTTATATATTGCGCAAATGTCTCCGAATTTGACCTGAAAGACGGAAACGATTATACAAAAAAAGTTGAAGAGTATGCAAGATCTCACGGTGCAGAGATGGTAGTTATTACTGCAAAAATTGAAGAAGAGTTGGCTGATTTGGGAAAAGAAGAAGCTGAAGAATATTTAAAAGAGCTGGGTATTGAAGACAGCGGTATCAATAAAATGATTAAGTCTGTTTATAATTTACTAAAATTAAGAACATTCATTACCGCAGGTGAAAAAGAGGTTCGGGCCTGGACAATTACTGCAGGGACAAAAGCTCCACAAGCTGCCGGTGTTATTCATACCGATTTTGAAAAAGGTTTTATAAGAGCAGAAATTACCCCCTGCAAAGATTTTATTGAACTCGGTTCATATAACGCTTGTAAAGAAAAAGGTGTAACACGTCTTGAAGGTAAGGATTATGAGGTTCAAGACGGAGATTTGGTTCATTTTAGATTTGCTGTTTAATATTAAGCCGTTTTTAAGTTTAATCTTTCTAAGAATGATGTGAAGAATTTGGTTAACAAACCTGTTTTATAAGCTCCTTTTTCCAAGCCATTGCAATAATACTTATAAACGCTTAATGGATTTAATGGATTATTTGGATCCGGAGTTTCATAATTAGATAAAGATTTTAAATATTTGCTAGCACGTTTCCCTAGTGCTGAATTTGGGTTAATTTTTTCTGCTTGAATTGATTTAGCAAATGCTTTTTTAATTTCAGGCTCTAATTTTATAAATTGTCTGTCTATGGCTTCCTGTAATTCCTTTTCAGGTTTGCCAAAGTTGAGAATATTTGATTTTAAGTTCTTTAATGTTTTTGCCTTTAATGCTTCCAAATACTTTTCAATACCGAAAGTTCTTATAATTGCATCTGTTTGCTCAAAATGTTTTAATTCATGCGCTATCAAATTTGCTTGCGATGCTCTTGAATATTTAGTGAATTTGTCAGAAACGTACAGAGTATTGTTAAAGAAATCAAATCCTGCGTCTGCGACTCCAAGTTTTTCTTTTTTTACTACCGTAAATTCAGCCGGCGCACGACCTGTTAATCCCTTTGATTTAAGCAGTCTTGAGTAAAATTCTTTTCCGAATTTTTCTCTTGGCAAGTGCATTATATCTTTGCAGATTTCTTTAATATTTTTGGGCAAAAACAACGATGCTAATTTATTAAAAGGATAAGTGATTCGCCTTGATGTTAAAGTTGCACTTTCACTTATTGTTCCACGTATAGTTTCTTTTACTATTTTATCAATTTCAGCTTGAGTTAAATTTACAGATGGCATAGGAATATCAAGATTTCGCAAACTTTGCATGGCTTCTTTTTTTGCTTTTTGTAACCCATGGTGAAGTCGAACCGGTGAGATAATCTCTTGCTCAATTGGTAATGCTGCAAGCTTTTTTCTGGCTCCGTATGTACAGTTAAACCCTTCTCTGGCTGTAATTTCGTACGATTTTCGTACATCCATTATAAAATTATTTTCAGAAGGGTCAGATGTCAGGGGATGTGCTTCTTCTGCCATTTTTCGTGCTTTTGCAACGGCTTCAGCAGACTCCCTGTCCAGTTGTCGTGTAACAACCGAGCTATTTTCAACTGTTTCTCTTATATATTGTTCGGCTGCTGCATTTTCCGGATTTTTTATAAATAACGATAAAGCTTTATAAAATTTCTTTTTAGCGCCTTTTGGCTGCCCTTCAACAATTTGCTGTAAGGTCTTTGTTGTTGTTCTTAGCGCCTCAGCGGTTACTTTTTCCCCTCGAGCTTTAAGTATGGCTTTTCCAAACTGTACTGCAATACTCATAGTTATATTTTCCCCAATTATTCCTCTTTATATACAAAGTATTTTTATTCAAAAAAATTGCGTTATTACCAAAATAAAAATAACCCAAAATGAATGTTATCACTTGGGTCATTTTTTATAAATTTAATATTATTTTACGATAGCTAATTGTTTGCCCAATTCGTTATTTTTAATTGTGTAGGCATTAGTAACATCATTTACTTTTGGCTTAATAAGACAGCTACCTGTGAATGTAAGAGGTACTCCGCCTTTTGGTACATGATATAAAATTTTTGTCGTATCATGCAGAGGCATTGCGACTTCTCTGTCTTCGTTTTCATTTTCAGGATGTTCATTGTAAATTCTTGTAATGTAGTAGCTTCCTTTGTCATCTCTTCCGACTTTGTAGCTTTCGAATGGATCTTTAGAATTTACGTCATAAAATCTGTCTCCGACTTTCAATCCCGGAACACCTACAGTGCTGTCGCCGGATTCATTAAAGAATATTTTGTCAACATAAATGTTATTTTGCATATATGGTTTTCTAAAATCGTTGTGCATGCCGGTCGGGTTGAAAATAGACAGTGTCATTCTGCCATCTGTACTTTGTCTTAATATTGAAGGAACAAGTTCACCTGTTTGTGCTTTATTTAATGGCATTGTGTAAATTGCACCGTTATTTAAGGCATTGCATTTAGGATTCTTACGAACAGCCATTACATCGTTTAAATATTTGTTATATTTTTTAATGAAGTCTTTATATTTTGGACCTGACGCTAACCATTCGTCATGATTTCTTTGGCGACCTTGAACATACATGTTCTTGGTTTTTGAATCATAACCTGTAGTTCCTGCATCATCACCATCAAATAGTGTCGGCATTCCCGGTAATGCAACTAAAATCTTCATCATACCGAGAAGCTTTGACATAGCAGGAGCCATTATAGCCTCGAATACCTCATTTTCATATTTCTCACCAAGTGAACCCGGTAAAACTAAGCCATATTCTGATTTTGCTTGTTTAATTACCATTGAAATTGCAACATCAATAGGCTTTATACCAAAAGCATCCGCATCAAATCTTTTTCCTTGGAATTTACCCTGTACCAGATCTGAAACAGCTTTGCTAATTGGCTGGTACGCTTTTTTGTTAAATTCTTCATCGGATGAATATCTGTTTCTATATTTATCAAGGATGTTAACTAATGCAGGTCTGATTGCATCACCCATAGCAACAGCTTTTGGTGAAACTCTTGAAAAATCATATTGATTTACCTGCCAATCTTCAATATTGTCGTGGAATTTATCATTTATCAATTGATATGCTTTTCTTCTGTATTCAAAATCTTGTGCATTATGATTGTCATTCAAATCGTGATAGAAAAGTGTCATATCAATTGCGGCACAATGTAATGCTCTTGGCTTATCATGGTTTCCTATAAATGTATAAGCATATCTTAACGAATCAAGCGAGCCTGTCCTGATAAAATTCATCATTTTTTCAAATATAATATGCTGCATATATGAAGGATCTTCAAATTTTCCGCCATCTTCATAGTCTGCACCGAACATTTTTGATGTATCTCTAAAGAATAACGAATATTCTGCAATAGAGGTAATTCCTGTTTCTCTCAAGAATTTTTGAACAACATCTGTTTGAACATTTTTATACTTGTCGGAATTGCCACCAAAGCCTTTGTCATATAGTTCTTCTTTGTTTGTTACCTCTGCAACTATATATGCGTTCGGGTTTTTAGAAACCACTCCGTCTGTAAATCTTTTCCAAAAATTTGTAATTCCTTGCCAGGTATATTCAAAACTTGTATTCTTGTTGCGCAAAGCCTCAACATCTGCAATATCTTTTGTCGCGTCAATTCTCCAATCAAGTCCGGATTGAGTTTTGTCGATAATCAAATCCGCCAATTGAAAGCTGTATAAATTGGTATCTTTTAACGTTCTTGCGAGACTTTCAACAATTTCGCTTCCATCTGAGGTATCAAGTTTTTTAATTCCGTTTTTAATAACATTTAAAACCATCTCTGCTTCATCTTGGGGAGAGGCAGGGTTCATAATTCCTATAGTTTGAAGAGATACATTTTTCAGATGTTTATAGTCATAAGATATTTCTCCGCTGTTTTTATCAATTGCAACTGTAGTTTTTGGCGCAATTGATTTTACAATAGCATATTTTGCAATTTCAGGAGTAACTATAGGCAGAACGTATTTACCGTATTCTGTAACTTCATCTCCATTAAATAATTTTCTGTCATCCGGAAGATTTTTATCAATTTTATTTAAGACTTTTAATGCAAAATTATACATTTCTCCTGTATAAATTTTGTCCATTTGGTTGTATGTTTTTGCATACTCTTTAGGTAAGTTTGGATTCCCGTTTTTGAAAACTTCATATCTTGTCAACCCGATTTCAGACTTGTTAGCTGCTCTTTTTGTTATCATTGGAGATGCTAAAACTGAAACCAGATTGTCGCCAAATTCACACGAATCCAACGGCATATTCATCAAACCCTCTATAATTTGAGATTTTTTATCTTCGTCTGACAAATGACGTTTATTATTGTATAAATCATTTAATACATTTTCAACCTCATTGTATGAAACTTCCGATTTTACAGATTTTGGAAGAATTATTCCGTTTGAGAGCTTAGAAATGTTTAAATATACTAAATTTGGATTTCGCGGGTCAATCTTTTTAAGATGCTGAGCAACATGCAATCTTAAAATATCATCTGTTTTTTGAGTCCAATATTTGCCTGAGGTAACAACATAGTCCTGAACCTGCGCATTACCTCTGAGAATTTTTGCACGTTCTCTTTTTCTTTCCGCTTCCGGCAAATTCTTTAATGCTAAAGCATCAGAGTTTGAATATACAAAACTCAGTTTTGCAATATCAGAATTGGCATCCCATGTTTCAAATCCGGATTCAAACTTTTCATCAACGACAAAGTTGCTAAATTTTGATAAAATTCTTGCAGCCATTGGACTTGTAATATCTATTACATTATCAGAGTTATAGCTGTTATATTCGTTTAGATTTTTAATATTTTTGTTATAAGTTTCAGGGTCAATTTCAAATGCGTAAGGAAATACAGAATCATTATGAGAATGAAGATCATATACATTAGATGTACTCATTTTTGAGTATGTTTTGATTAATGATGTAGTATCATTTCTTTCTTCTTCCGTAACCAATCGAGTATCAAAGAACTGTATATATGTCGGTTTTTTTTCGTTGTAAGCATCATTCGATTTAATTGAAATTGTTCCGGATTTATTTTTTACATACTTATACGGAGAGTTTACGACCTTGTGAGAAATATATTCTTTATTTTTAGAAAATACACCCATTGACAATGGTCCGTCTTTCAGGCTTGAAGCTCTGAACCAATTGAAATACGGGGATTTTTCTCCCCATTTTAGCATGTGTTTAAAGTGTATACCTTCCAAACCTTCATTTACAAAAGCTCCGTCAGAAACAAAGTTTAGTCCGTGGGCAAACATTTTTCTTTGGAAGGATGCATAATTATTTATGTTACCCAAAGAACTTGCCATTTGCATACAATTTTTATTCCAATACGCATGAGCCGTAAAATCATCATCTGTAAAAACAGGTAGAGATATAATTCTGCTGTATCCGTCATATTCTCCATGATCTAAACCGTATTCCAAACCTGCAAGAGTACCGCCAAATTTGTTGGTAATTGTTTTAATTCCTTCTTCCCCTCTTTTAGCCAGCTTAGGGTTAAAATCAAGTTTATTTTGTGAATTATATACATGTCCTACATGCTGGGAGTCAATTATAACAAGCTTCATAGAGCCGCCTTTTGACAGACCTGTTTTATTTGGAGTAACAACATTAAAGACATTTCGTTTTTGATTTTGCTCAGAACGTTCATCTATAATATCGCCGGCATCAACTCTTACTCTTGGAAAGCCATGACCGTTTTTATCCTCTAATAAAAAGTGATAAGCAAAAGCTTGATTATCGTCTATACCGAATGCCCTTGATAAATCAATTTTGTTTGCGCCTTCTTTTAATTCAACCTTATCTTTGCCATCTCTTGTATAAGCTCTGCCGGTGGTAAAATAATTACCATACGGATCGGTGTCTAATTTGTAAATTTCTAAAAAACATCTATCCTTATTAGGATCAAACGGATAAGCAAACTCGACTTCTTTAAAGCCTTCGTCTGATTTTGTAAATTTATATCCGCCAAAAGACACATTGTTTAAATGTTTTTTATTATTGTTATCTAAATCAAAACTTACTTTCACAAAACACTCCTATACGTGTCAATTATAACAATTCTCAAGATTAATTTTTGACTTAAAAAGTCTTTTTATTAAGAAAATTTTACAAATATTACAAATGTCTTAATAATACTAATTTATTGAATATAATGTTAGTGTATACTATACAATTATTGTACAAATCTAAGGAGAAATCAATGCTAATGACAGAAATGAAATGTGATATTAAAGATATCAATTTGGCTGAACAAGGCAAAAAACAAATAGATTGGGCATTTAAAGATATGCCTGTATTAAAAACCATACGAGAACGATTTATAAACGAACAGCCTTTCAAAGGTTTGAAATTATCGGCATGTGTCCATGTAACAAAAGAAACTGCAGCTTTATGTACGGTTATGCAAGCCGGCGGTGCTGATGCTGTTTTGGTTGCATCAAATCCTTTATCGACACAGGATGATGTTGCTGCGGCTTTGGTAAAATATTACAATATTCCGGTTTTTGCGGTAGCCGGCGAAACGGTTAAACAATACAAACAACATATACAAGAAGCAATAAATCACAATCCTGATATTATCATTGATGATGGTTGTGATATGGTTTCTATGATTCATGACAAGTATCCTGAAATGATTGATAAAATTATTGGCTCAACAGAAGAAACAACTACAGGAATTATAAGATTGCAGGCAATGGAAGCTCAAGGAACATTAGGCTTCCCTGCTGTCGGTGTTAATACAAGTTTAACAAAACATCTTTATGACAATCGCTACGGAACCGGTCAAAGCTCTTTTGACGGAGTATTAAGATCTGCCAATATATTAATTGCAGGGAAAACTGTTGTTGTTTCCGGCTACGGTTGGTGCGGTAAGGGTGTAGCCCTTAGAGCAAAAGCTCTGGGTGCAAACGTTATTGTTTGTGAGGTTGATCCTTTAAAAGCTTTAGAAGCTGCAATGGAAGGCTATAGAGTCATGCCGATTGAAAAAGCTGCAAAAGAAGGAGATTTATTCTTAACAGTTACCGGAGACAAACATGTAATTGATATTCAACACCTGTTATCAATGAAAGACGGAGCATTCGTCGGAAACGTAGGACATTTTGACTGGGAAATTAATATTGCGGAATTGAAAGAGCATGCTGTTGAAATAAATCAAATAAGACCAACTTTGGAAGAATATGTTTTGGATAACGGAAAATCACTATATGTTATTGCTGAAGGCAGATTAGTCAATCTTGTTTCTGCGGAAGGTCATCCTGCAAGTGTTATGGACATGAGCTTTGCTAATCAGGCTTTGGGTATCGAATTTTTAGTTAAAAATCATGGTAAACTTGAAAATAAATTATATACTCTCCCTTACGAGGTTGATGTTAAGATTGCTGAATTGAAACTTCAATCTATGGGAATTGAAATTGATAAGCTTACTCCGGAGCAAGAAGAATATTTAAACAGCTGGAAGATATAAAAATAAGGTCGGCATTTTAAAGCCGGCCTTATTTTTATTTAAAAATTTTGTGTAATTTAATTTTGTTTTTTTGTCTTTTTATTATGTGCAATTGATGAAAACAAAGCTGCCAGTATAAAAAATAACCCAATCCCGCCGGTAATTACCTCCGGAACCTCCTTAACCGTTGTTATTAGCATTATAATAGCTAATGCCCCAATTGCCCAGTGTGCTCCGTGTTCTAAATATAAAAATTTTGCTAACGTTTTTTTCTCAACAAGCATTATTGTCAGAGATCTTACAAACATTGCCCCAATCGCAAGACCAATAGTAATAATTATTACATCACTGCTAAGTGCAAACGCTCCCAAAACACCGTCTAAAGAAAATGAGGCATCAATAAGTTCAAGATATATAAAACTTATTAATCCTGCGCATTTTATACCATTTGCCGCACACTGAAGATTGCGCATCTGTTCTCGTTTTTCAAGAAAATGTGCGATACCGTCAATTGCCATATATGTTATTACCCCTGCAATTCCCGATATTATAACGCTATGCTTCATCTCGGTAGGAACAGCATATTGAGTTGTTAATAGCAAAGCCAAAGTAATTATAACTTCTATTCCCTTAACATGATCAAGGTGCGCCAATGGATATTCTATCGGTTTAATCCAGTGAACCTCTTTTTCATGATTGAAGAAATAATTTAAAAATAACATTATTAAAAACATGCCGCCAAATGTAACAATAGGAGCATGTGTTGCATGTAAGTATTGAGCATATTTTTGAGAATCTGATATTGCGATTTTTGTAACTGTCAGCATATCAATATTGGCAAAGATTGATACAACAAGAACAGGAAATAAAAATCTCATTCCGAAAACCGCAATTAAAATACCCCATGTCAAAAATCTATGACGCCAGATTTCAGACATTTTTTCCAATTTCATAGCATTAACTACAGCATTGTCAAAGGATAAACTTGTTTCTAATACTGCCAAAACCATTACTATGAAAATTGCAGCAAACCCTGAACCCGGATGTACATGTTCTGCCCAGCAAAAAGCTCCTATTAAACCCGCTATAGTTATTATGTATGATCCTAAAAAATAATTCAGCATGACATTACTCTTTCTTTTTCTATATATAATATAACCAATATTTTGTATTTAAGCAACCGCAATAAAACTCGGGATTGGCAATATCCCCGAGTTTTGCATAATTATTATCTTAAATTTAGTTCCTTTTTAATTCGTAGATTCTAAAATCTCCAGGTTCTAATTTGTCAAAATGAATACTATCCATATTTCCTATTTCGTGAGGTTCAAAATCTTTTTCCCCTATTATATATTCTTTCTCAAGGGTATAATCAGTCGGGATAAAAATTTCTTTATCAAATACCGGATAACCTTCAACAAGCTCCCTGTAATCTTCTCCTGTCGGAGCTTTTTTAGTAACTTTCTCTGTCGGATATTTGTGATTAGAAACTATTAAATAAGCTGTGTTCATAGGTTCTTTTGTTATTAACCAAGAGCTAAAGCCGTCTTCATCCTCTACTATTATCTGAGCTTCACCGTCTGTAATAATCGAATTGTTTTTAACAAAACGGTCAATCGCATCAAATTTCTTATAAAAATCTTCATTATTATTACGGCGCATAGCAACCTCTTCTCCAATAGTGTATTCTGTGCCGCCCTGAGTAAAACTTTCATCCCCGTCAACATATAACATCGGTCTTTGCGCATACTTGCCACCCGGAAGGAATTTATATTTAAACCATTTATATATAGCACCGTTTTCGCCAAGTTGAGCAGGATATTGATCTATTACATGGAATTCTCCATCCTGATTGTTGTATGTTTTTAGAATTGAAAGCATACCACCTTTTTTAAATTTAATATTATAGTTTGTCAAATTTTGATTATCCTCCATTATTTTTTCAGGAGTCTTATCAAACTGAGAAATAATATCATTTCCCCAAAGCAGGTCAAATTTCATATCCTGATGGTATTCTTTTAAGTAATTATCCCATAACATATACTCTGCAAGGGTTGCAAAATATGGGATTTTTTTCTTCATTGTAGTATTTAATTTATTTAAAACATATCTTGGCGCTCTATAGCTTATCGGAATACCGTTTCTTTCTGAGACCTCATCAACGACATGGTCAATATGGTCAATTCTGAAGCCGTCAAAATTGTAATCTTTTTGTAGTTGCTCCATACAATCTATAAATAAATTAATTACATCCTCGTTGAATTTCCCGTTTTCTAGGTTTACAAAGTAATATGGTGTTTGGCAATCAAGGTTTGCAAAAGCAGTTACATCATCTCCTTTATAATCAAAATGTTTAAACATCGGGTAACCGCCGCACTCACTCATTCCATCATATACAGGAACACCGGCAGAACACCATGCACCACCGGGGGCAGGCCACAATTCCTCCTCCATAAGCTGCTGAATTGAATCTATTTGTTTTGTTATATCGGCTTCGCTTAATTTCTTATTATCATTTTTAAAATCATGAACTTTTGCAATAATTTCTCTTACTCGTTTGTGAATTTTGGTTTGATAAGATTTTTCCAGCATTGAATTTGAAAAATTTTTCTTATGCTCAATCATAATTCCTTCAAAGTTATTGTAAAGCTCCTGAAAAGCTGGACTTAAATCTCCGGAATTACCTTGCAATCTTTGTATATAAACCTCTTTTACAATTTGAATATCATCTTGATCGTGGTCTTTTGTCAAAAATTCCGCAACCTCATTAACCTTTGCAGTTAATTGTTTTTGCAGCTCTTTTATGTCGTACCAGCGTGCAACTTGCGGATTTGCTAATACAAATTTAGAAAATCTTCCCGTCTGAGGCAGAATGTCATAAATTACAGGATGCCCTGCAAGTTGGGCAAGCTCTATAAATATCTGAACCTGTTGCTTTGCATCCATACCTGTCAATTTTTCTATCTGAGTATCCAATAATTTATCACTTACTTCGTTACTTTTAGGAAGATATGCACAACCGAATTCTCTTGGATGAAACGGAATTAAGTATAGCGTTGTGTTGTATATGCCATTATCTTTGTTTCCTGTAGGCAAAATTAATATTTGTCTCAGCCAGTCCATAAATTTACCGGATTCTGACGATACATTTCCGTTTCCTAATGCTGCTAAGTTTAGTAATTTTATATTATGACCTTCTCTTTTGAACCAATCAGAATTTTTTTCCCCGTTTCTTGAAAGAGGACTTATCTGGTTATTTTTAAAATGAAATTTCCCATCTTTGAATATCCCGTTCTGAGTCCATTTTTCTTCTAAAGCATAAAGAGTTTCTTCATTAGTTAATTCATTCAAAGCTTTTTGGTACGGATATGTAAGATACCCGTATTTTTGAATGTGCATTTTTAAATATTTTTTTCTTATTTCAGGAATGTTGTCAAAAGAATATTTTTCTTTAAGTTTAGAATAAATTGTATTTAGCTCCGTATCTTTTGGCAAATCATTTTTGTCATTTTTAAATAACCATTTAAACATAAATATCTCCCTTTTGTAATGAAATTATAACATAAGAATATTTCTAAAAATTTTTAATTTTTAAAATTGATACAAATATATAAATTTTATATATAACATTACCCGATTGTCTAATGGAAACCTAATGTTTAAGTAATAAATTAATCGTATAAGTTAACATATAGATTTAGCCGATATGAACGATTAAGGGAGAAAAACATGATTACAGAGGAAAAACAAATTTCTATTATTATCGTAGAAGATTTTAAATTAACAAGAGTAGGATTGCGTTGCGCCTTAAATGCTAATCCTGATCTTAATGTTGTTGCAGAATGTGAAAATGCCGTTGATGGGATAAAAGAAATAGAAAAATTGCAGCCTGATGTAGTATTAATGGATTTAGGTTTGCCTGTTATGAACGGAATTGAGGCAATATTAAAAATCAGGGAGCATTCTTCAGATATTAAAATTATTGCGCTAACTTCTCATGATAGAGAAGAAGAGGTTGTCGCCGCATTAAGCTCAGGAGCTAATGCGTATTGTCTTAAAGATATTGACCCTAACAAACTTGCGGATGTTATCAGAGATGTTGCTCAAGGGGTTTGTTGGATTGATCCTGTAGTAGCAAATCTTGCATTAAAATCTATTCCAAAATCGGAAAATATAAGTATGCTCACCCACCAAGCACCTGAGCAAGCAAGAGTCCCGCTGACAGAAAGAGAATTTGAGGTTTTGAAGCATCTTGTTGCAGGAAAAAGTAATACAGAAATTGCAAAAGAATTGATTGTCAGTGTTCACACCGCAAAAGCGCACGTATGTTCAATTTTACAAAAAATGTGCGTAAATGACAGAGTACAAGCTGCAGTTAAAGCTGTAAAAGAAGGCATAGTATAGGCGAATTATTTCGCCTTGCTTGCTAAAAATGCTTTTTTTGCAGCCGCTGTAAGAGGAACTACTTGAGCATTATAAAAAACAATAGGATAAACATCTGCTATTTTATTTTGACGCATATCAACCACACAATCAGAATTTGCATCCATAATATTCTTACCTTTGGTGCAGTATACCTCTTTGTTTGGCGGCAAAGGACCGTTTACGTCAATAAAACCTATACACTTGTTTAAATCGACATTATCTTTTTTATATAATTTGTTTTGTTCATTATTATAAACAGAGGTAACTATCGGAAGTTCACAAACTTTGGCCTCCCTGTTTATACCTATGTACGAGCCGTCTTTAAGTGCATATACGATATAATTTTTGTATTCTTGAGGGAGAACATCCGTAGATATTGAATATGTGTGTATTTTATCTTTATATTTGTATTTAATATCCGATACGTTTCCTTTTATAGAATAGTCAACTAATGTAGCATTTAAAATACCACATAACGAATGATTCTCTCCTGTTTCGTTTTGTATTTCCGAGGGATTTTCAGAACAGGGCTTGTCAATTTCTGAAAAATCATATCCGGGGTTTATTTTCGCCATAACTGCAGCTTGATTAAGTGTTGACATCAATTTGAAATACATAGGTTTAAATTTTGCATTATTAGAATGGGTAATCAAATATACAACAAAAGCAGATATAACTACAACCGCAATAGCTATAGGTGTTGCAAATTCCAAAAAAGCATAACCTGTTTTTTTCATAATTATCTCCTAATTTGATGTTATTTTGTATTTTGAATTTTGTCAAATTCTTAACTAAATTCAAGTTCAAGCATATTTATTAGAAGATTTGATGGCAGACCGATTACATTATCCAAATCTCCGTCAATATATTTGATGTATCCTTCGGGAAGTTCTTGTATTCCGTACGAACCTGCCTTATCAAACGGTTTGAAGTTTTCAATATAATATTCTATCTGAGAATCCGTTAACTTTTCAAATGTAACGTATGTAGTTTCTGATTTTATTTTCTTTTTTAATGTTATTGATTGAACCAGAGCAATTGCTGTAACAACGAAATGAGTTTTGCCGGAAAGCATTTTTAGCGTATTGTACGCATCTTGTTTATCTTTAGGTTTTCCTAAAATTTTATTGTCTGTTACAACAATTGTATCAGCACCTATTACAGTTGCAGGTTCGCTTATTTTTTTTGCAACATCAAGAGCTTTGTTATATGCAAGATTTTCTACGAAATCATAAGAGAAATCCGTCCGGTCGTGTGGTTCCACATAATCAGACGGAATAATTTCAAAATCCAATTTTAGTTTTTTTAGAATATCTGCTCTTCTGGGAGAAGAAGAGCCTAGGATAATTTTTCCCATGGTGTGTCTCCTTGTTTTCCTATTTTTGCGCAAAAACAGGCACAATTCAACACAAATCTTTTTCTAATGCTGTCCCATAGATCTTTGATAACGTGCTGTTCTTGCATTTATTGCATAACAAGCAATGTTTAATCTTTGTCTGAGATGCATCATATTCCTTAATGTTGAAGCATAATCATTCATTGCATCCAACATTTTGTCAGGATCAACCATTGATTCGGCATTTTCATGATTATCCACTTTTTCTTCCTGATATTTCTGTACTAACATCTTATCGATGTAATCTTCTGCGCCTACGCCCATGCGAAGTCCTCCCTATTGATTTGTCTAATCATCCTGTTCCTATAAAAAATATTATCCTAGATATTCCTTATATTTTAATAAAGTATTTTTGTCTTAAAGAATTGCTTTTTTATACATATAACAGTTAACATTTTGTTACAATATGGCAATTTTATTTCATAACCTGTTTTGAAAAATATATGGAAGTCTTAGGTAGTGTAAGAGATTATAGGAAATATTTACCCGAATATGAGGATTGGCAAAATCAGCAGGAATTAAACAATGCTCAAAAAGTCGAATATCTAAAGCAAAATCCGGATAAATTTAATAAAGATGATATTCAAAGAGGAAAAATACTTCTTCATGCTATAGATATTATGGATGAATATTCTCAGTCAAATGCAGAGGATATGGAGGTTGCAACAGAGTTTGCAAAAGGACAAATTGTTGGTATTGCAACCATGATTGGTATGTTAGGCGGGACTTTGGCAGCATTAACAAAACCTGTTCAAAAAGCTTTGCAAAAAGTTGCAGGAAAAGGAAACGGTGCGATGTTCGTTGCACAAATGTTACCTTCAGCGATAGGTATGATGGTGGGTTTTGCCGCAAGTTTCCCGGCTATAATGTGGGCAACTAAAACCAAGATTAGTGCTTCTCGTAAAGGTCGATTTGAAGCAATGCGTAAAGATTTGAATAACCCCGCTATATTTGCGGTGTTAACGGAAGAACAAACTAAAAAGGTTGATGCAGAAGCTAAGTCTGTTGTACTTGATGACAAAACTCAAAAACGTCTGAAAAACAAAAGTTCAATGGGAGCGAATCCATTAGACAGCATAAAAACTCTAAAAAAATATTATTCTAATAACGAAGAATATAACATTCAGAAAAAAGAATTTGACGAAAAACTGAAAGAAAGTGAGCAAAATTTTGATAAGCAATTATCAGAAGAACAAATCCGAAAAGCAAAGCATGATCAACAAATTCTTGCACACATGGTTAGAAAAATGGACTTAGCCTCCCAAGATTATGCTGAAAATACTGAGCTTGCAACAAATACATTGATTGCATTGTCGCTTGCAGGCGGCGGACTTGTTGGCTGGGTATCAAATAAATTGATAAAATTATTAAAAGTCGGTACAGCAAGTAAGTTCACAAAAATTATACCTTGGGCAGTAGGTCTTGCAATTCCGTTGTTGATGAATATTTACGCTGCAAAACTCCAAAAGCAGGCCTCTCGTATTGGCAGATATAAGGCAAAACAAGAAATGCTTAATAATCCTGAATCTTTAGTTTATGTTGATAAACAAGATTATGAGAAAATGGAGAATGTTAAAACTCCTGTCCAACCCCAAAAACCCAATATATTCAAATTCTTTGCTCAACTTATTAAAGACAATAAAGAATATAATGAATATAGAAAATCCGCATTGGTTGAAGATTTAAAACGGCACAAAGCTATTGAAAATCTTGATCTGACTCCGGAACAACAGTCTGATGCAAAAGCACTACAAATGAATGTTTTTAAGACCTTCAACAAGGTTGATGAAAAATCTCAAACTTATTCTGAAAGTGTAGAAGCTGTTGGTGAGATGACTAAGCAGGGGGTTTCGGTATTTGGCTCTCTGGCTGCATCCGGAATTTCAACATGGTCTGTTATGAAAATGCTGGAAAAGCCGGAAGCTGTGTTTGATAATAAAAATTTCTGGCAAATGTTACCCAAACTTTTGACTAAAACTCTTGTTCCGTTTGCATTTGTCTTGTTACCAATTATTCTGATAGATATTTATACGACAAAAGCACAGAAAAAAGCATCAAGAGTTGCAGATATGCTTGCACTAAAAGAATTGCAAGATTACAGACACTATGCAGGCTACAGTGATAATTTCGAAAAGAATGATAATAAAGTCAATGCTGTGGAAAATAGCGATACCAATTTGATAAATCGCTTAAAATCGGCATAAAATATTAGCTATTGTAAAGTAATATATCCGTCGATAGCAAAAAATATTTTTTTGGAATATTATATACATAGTATTAGCAATATAGGGATATGAGGCATGACACTGGCAAAATGTGAAGAAAAAGTTATCGGCATACCGAGAGCGATGTCTTTTTATAATAATTATCCGTTTTATTTCGGTTTTTTTAATGATCTTGGTATAAAAATTGTTCTTTCAGATGTAACAACAAAACAAACTATGTCAGATGGCGCAGGTTTGGTTGTTACGGAAACTTGTCTGCCTATCAAGGTATATATCGGTCATATTTTGAATTTGTTACAAAAAGGCGTCAAGACAATATTTGTTCCATCTCTTCAATCTATTGATAACAAAATATATAATTGTTCTAAAATCAGGGGATTGCCTGATTTGGTACGTAATGTTGTAAAAGAAAAATTTGTAATGATTGAAGCAACATTAGATAAGTCTGAAAAAAAACAAGGTTTGTATGAATTTTTGGCTGAAGCGGTAAAACCTTTCGGAATCACCGATATGAAGCTTATAAAAAAAGCTTCCAAAGCCGGTTGGAGATGCTATAACAATTTCCATGTTATGTCAAAATCAGGTATGTCTTACCCAAAAGCATTGAGTTATGCTCTTCAGGGGAAAGTTGTAATAGGGAACAAGACTAAGGAATATCCTATATCAATTGCTTTGGTTGGGCACGGTTATAATATCTACGATGAACGTGTTACAATGAAAGTTTTTGATAAACTTGAAAAAATGGATGTTGAGGTTTGTACATCTTTGCAGCTGTCAGAAGAACAATTAAATGACGGAATTGCAAGCCTGGGTAATGAAAAATACTGGGCAAATGAAGACGAAATCACAGGTAGTGCAGGTCATTTCTTAAAAGACAGTAAAGTTGACGGTGTAATAACAATTACAGCATTCGGCTGCGGTCCGGATTCGTTGATGGTAGAAAGAATTACTCGCAGGGCAAAACAATTTAATAAACCTTTGTTAAATCTGACAATTGATGAGCAAACGGGTGAAGCCGGTTTTATTACCAGACTGGAGGCTTTTGTTGATATGCTTTTCCGTAAAAAACGTGCAAGTATAGTAAATAAATTGAACTTAAATGAAGAAGCATCATCGTATTCTCCAAATATAGAATATATTGAAACAAAATAGAGCCTGTTCATTGTCTTTTATCGTTTGAAATAGCGGATATCACACTTGAAAATCAAATTTTATGTGATATTCTTAGTATGCTGAAATATATAAAGAAAGAAGGATAAAATGTCAGAAGTAAGAGTAAGAATTGCACCGTCACCAAGTGGAAATTTACACGTAGGTACGGCTAGGACAGCACTTTTTAATTATTTATTTGCAAAGAAAAATAACGGAAAATTTATATTAAGAATTGAAGATACAGATGCGGAAAGAACATCTCAGGAATATATTGATAATATCTTTGACAGTTTAAAAGCTTTGGGCTTAAACTGGGATGAAGGACCGGATGTCGGCGGGCCTTATGGTCCATATACTCAATCTGAAAGATTTGATATATACCCTAAATATGTTCAAAAATTGTTAGATTCGGGTTTTGCTTATGAGTGTTTTTGTACTCCGGAAGAACTTGAACAAGAAAAAGAAGAAGCTACAAAAGCTAAAAGAGCTTACGTTTATTCTAAAAAATGCGAAAATTTATCAGAAGAAGAAAAAGCAAAGTTGAGAGCAGAAGGAAGAAAACCTGCTATCAGATTTAATATTGCAAAAGCTCAAAAAGCCTTTCATGATACATCAATATTAGAATTTGATGACCTTGTAAAAGGTAAGTTACACATGGATACGAGTTTGCTGGGTGATTTTGTTATTCAAAAATCAAACGGAGCGCCTACATATAATTTTGCTGTTGTAATAGATGATGCTTTAATGAAAATATCTCATGTTATTCGAGGTGAGGATCATATTTCAAATACATATAAACAAATTTTAATCTTTGAAGCCTTAGGTTTTGATGTTCCAAGATTTGGACATTTAGGTATGATTTTGGCGCCGGACAGAAGTAAGTTGTCAAAAAGACATGGGGCAACTGCTGTATCTGATTTCGTTAAAGAAGGCTATTTGACGGAAGCTTTGATAAACTTTGTCGCATTACTTGGCTGGGCACCGTCAGATGGTAATGAAATTAAAACTGTTGATGAAATTGCGGCTGATTTCAGAATTGGTGAAATCTCTTCATCCAACTCAATTTTTGAATATGACAAATTAAAATGGATGAACAGCCATTATATCAAACAAATTCCTATTGACAAGCTGAAAGAAATGTTGAAGCCATATTTAACTAAGTACAATTTGAACGAATTGACAGATGAACAATACACTAAAATGGTAGAAATAACAAGAGAGCCGTTAACTTTATTGTCAGACATTACAGATGCTGTTCCGTATTTCTTTGGAAAAGATGTTGAAATTGAACCTGAAACACAAACAGGTACTCTTGATACAGAAACGGCACAAAATGTATTGGTTGATTTTGTTGAAAAAGCTAAAGATTGGAATTGGACAGAAGAAGAACTTCATTCAAAACTTGAAATATTCAGAGGCGAATGGAAAGAAAAAGGTATTAAACCAAAGGTTACAATGTGGGCGGTCAGAGCTGCAATAACAGGTAGAACTCGTGGCGCTGATATGGTTGGTATTCTTGAAATCTTAGGTAAGGAAACCTCTTTGTACAGAGCTAAAAAAGCAATAAAACAAGAATCAAAAGTATAATATAACAAGATTAACAAAAAACAGGAGATATATTTATTGAGTTATAACTTATATCTCCTGTTTTTGTTAACTTATGTAACAAAAACTAATAAATACCTAAAGTTTACATATAGATATTCCGATACTAAAATTGTTGTTACGAAAAAGAAAGAGGTTTTCGGATGGAATTTAAGTATAACGAAGAAACAAAATTATATGATGTTGATGCTTTCAAAAATTTAGGATCAATATATGTAGTTTCTAAAAATGACGAGGTTAAAGATAGTGATTTTGAAAGCGTAATACAAATTTTGGATGAATCAGGAGACGGTGTACACTGTACTTATGATAAATTTGTTGAAATATTTGACCAGGAGGGCTTGGCGGGCTTTATTTTGTAAAAACTGAATAGCAAAAATTTAAAAAGAGGAACCGGTCGGTTCCTCTTTTAGTTTGCTATTTTGTTGTATATCTGTCTATTATTTCTGATTCTGAAATAAATCTTTTAACTTTTCCTTTAAGAAGTTTCATAAGTTTTGGACTATTCTTATCCGTCAATTCTAATAAAGCTCTTAATGATGCTTCTGCAGGAGTTTTACAACCAATTGTGTTGTTTTGGATAGAATTTTTTCCGCATACGAACGATGAAAACATCTGATTTTCTTTATTTACACCGTGTATTATAACTAAGTCAGGTCCATCAACATGCAGCAAACTGTTTAGTGTGCCATCAAGCTCAAAAAATTTTTTGCTATCTTTTGCAGTTTTCATGACATCATGAAAAGGGGTATTTAAACTGACTTTTAGTCCAAAATTAGGATTATTATAGTTTCTTTTGATATCCATATTTACTCCTTTTTTTTAATAAAACCTCTAAAAAATAAATTTGCTATTTTATGTTAATATTATCTTATGTCAGAATTTAAACATTACACAGTTATGAAAAACGAAGCGGTCGACGCACTTGAATGTAGGAAAGGTTTGATTTATGTCGATTGTACTCTTGGCGGTGGCGGACATAGTGAGCTTATTTTAAAACGAATTTCTCCGGAAGGAAGATTGATTTCTTTTGATATCGACCAAGATGCAATAAATGCCGCATCAGAAAGGTTGTGTGAGTATAAAAATTTAACAATTGTAAAAGATTCTTATACAAACATTAAAACTGTACTAAAGAATTTAGGGATAACAAAGATAACAGGCGGAGTTCTGTTTGATTTAGGCGCATCATATCATCAACTAACCAAGCAGGAGCGGGGATTTTCCTTTAGTAAAGAGGCTCCGTTAGATATGCGTTTTAATATGGATTCTGATTTTAGTGCTTATGATGTTGTAAATACTTATAAGGAACAGGATTTAATTAAAATATTTTCAGAATATGGCGAAGAAAGGTTCTCAAAGCGTATCGCAAAAGCTATTGTGGAAAGAAGAAAAATCGCCCCAATAAAAACAACAACGGAATTAGCAGAAATTATTGTAAATTCAACACCAAAAATAAAATCATCTATTCACCCTGCCACCAGAGTTTTTCAGGCAATAAGGATTGAGGTAAATCATGAGTTACAAAATGTTAAAAACACACTAAATGATGTATTGGATTTATTAGAATTTGGTGCTATAATAAGTGTAATAAGTTTTCATTCTCTGGAGGACAGGGTAGTAAAGCAAGTTTTTAAATACCACTCAACTCGCTGTCATTGTGAACCTAATCAAATGATTTGCAAGTGTCCCCCGCCGATTTTGGAGTTAGTGAATAAAAAGCCCATTATGGCTACAAATCGGGAGATAAGTGAGAACCCACCTTCAAGAAGCGCAAAGCTAAGAATAGCCAGATGCATAAGAAGGTAAAAGAGAGTAAAAAGTTTATTGGTAGGTAGTTTAGGGAATGAGTTTAAACACAGCAAGAATTAAATTTAGAGATCAAGGCTACAGCAGCAGTATATACGTTTCTGCTCCAAATTTCGGTGAAGGAACTATTATTGAAGGTGATTTTTATAAGGAGCAGGTATCTACAGTAGAATCCATGACAAATCGTAAAACAAATAAAATGTTATGCGGTTGTCTTGCTATAGCTATTGCTGTTACATTTGTAAGCTATTATATTTCTATGAACTACGAAGCAAAGCTTAATAATCTTGATAATGAAATAGTTAGACTAAATGCCGAAAATCAAGATTTACAGGCAGAATTAGACAGATATAAATCTTTTAATAATGTTGATACTAAAATTGGCGAATTTAATTTATTGCAAAAGGCTGAACGTGTAATTGAGGTTACAGCTCTAAATACCGCGGGAAAAGAGTTAAACAAACCTGTTAAAACAGCTTCTAATCACTTTGATTGGGCAATAGGATATTAAATAGACACAAAGGATGTAAAAAAAGAGAAGGTTAAACCTTCTCTTTTTTTATGCGTATGATAATTCCTCTAATATAGGAATAAACCCAAATAGCAGGTATCGTTTTTTTGTTTCCCAAATGTATATCTTTAAAAACGTTATTCCGAAAAGCTTTATTATACGTTTTTCTTTAATTAAATTATATGATTTTGTCTTAAGATTATGTTCTTCAAAAAATCTAATCATATTTCCTTTCGCAAAAATATAATCTGCTCGCTTTTTGTCCGATTTCATCATAGTTTTGACGGTTGAATTTGTGTTTACCCAATAATGGTAATAAGTATTTGGAACGGTAACAATTTTGTTTGAAAAATATACTGCTCTTGTTACAAAGTCTATGTCTTCACAATATCTTCCATAAACAAATTTTAAATTTATATTTTTAAGAAATGATGCACGATACACTTTGTTCCACACATAGCACATATCAGGGCATCTTGTAATGTCAATTTTTTCTTGCGGATTTACATATTCTTTTTCTTCGGTGTATAAAATTCTGTATTTGTTTGAGTTTTTTCTTTCTCTTATTATTGAAGCACAGCTGACATCTGCGTTATGTCTTATTGCTGTATCCATTAGCTTTTCATAATAATCATTATCAACCCAGTCATCTGCATCTGCAAATGTTATATATTCTCCTGCAGCATTATCTAATCCGACATTTCTTGCTGTTGCCTGTCCTGAATTTTCTTGAGAAAAAACCTTTATTCTTGAATCTTTCTGTGCAAATTCTTTGCAAATTTCAAGACTGCCATCCGTTGATCCGTCATTGATAAGTATAATTTCAATATCTTTAATTGTTTGATTTCTTAAAGATTCAATACATTTATTCAAAAATTTTTCCGAATTATAGACCGGAACTATAATTGATAGTTTTACTATATTTTCCATTTTTTATCCTTTTTTATATTAATAAGCCAAACCGGGTAAAATGTAAATATTAAGATTTGTAAACTAATACATCAAAAAACCATACTTTAGTATGAGATTTTTGTAAAATTATTAAAGTTCAAAAAATTTATGCCGTATACAAATATAAGAAGGCATGTATTTTGAGGAAAAAATATGACTAAAGAAGAGAAAAATCAGGTAGGTGTTTCGCTTTTCGGACAATCAGAAATTCTTTCGGGTAATGACCCTATAGAAGAGATGTTCGCTTTAAATTTGGGTGATTTTATATCTGAATCGCTTATTTCAGAAGATTTTGCAAAAAAAATAAGTATAAAATCGAATAAAAAAGAAAGATTACAAAATCAGTTAAAAGAGCTTATTGATATTTATTCTTCAAAAAATACCTTATGTGTCTTGAACTTTTCTAAAGGTGAAGAAAAGGCGATATATTCCTCAATCGCTCATTCTATTGTTCAGATGCTTGAGGTTGAAGAATGCAGAATATATTTTATAAAAGATGAAGAGCTGGTACTGATTGGATTTACGGATAAACAAGACAATAATACTAATGTAACAATAAATGATTTGATTTACCAAGACATCATTGAAAAAGAAAATTATGTATATTTTTCTATGAGAAGCTCTACTCTTCCTGTAGGCATGATTGAAATTAAAACAGGGAAAAAGCTGGAAGATAAATTCTCAGAGTTAGCTGTTAGTATCGCCAATTTGCTTGGCACAACTATAAGCTTGCAGGCTGAGGTTGAAAATACAAATCTATTAATAAAAATGCCCGAGACATCGGAAATAGAGCTAAAACAAGCCCGAGCAGAATTGACTGCAATAATAGGTGATTTATGCGATTATCAACAAAATTTTGTGGAAGCACTGGCTAATGCTGTTGATAAAAAGGGGCAATATACAGTTTCTCATTCACGCAATACTGCAAAATTATCGAGAGGTATTTGTAAAAAATTAGGCTTGAATGAAAAGACAACAGATTTAATATATTATGCAGCGCTATTACAAAATATTGGAAAAATAACTTTGCCTGAAAGTATTTTTGCAACAAATGGGAAGCTATCCGCTGAAGAATTACAAAAGATTAAAAATCACACAAATGTTGGGGTAAATCTCTTGATGAATATTAATTTCTTATCTGAGGTTGTACCATATATTACTTATCAGACCGAAAGAGTTGATGGCTCAGGTTCTCCGGAAGGATTAAAAGGCCAATCTATTCCTCTAGGTTCAAGAATTATTGCAGTAGCGGATGTTTATTGTGCTATGACCTCAGACAGACCGTACAGAAAAGCTTTATCTACAGACGAAGCCCTCAAAATTATATCAGAAGATATTGATAAAAAATGGGATAAAGATGTTGTAAAAGCCTTAGCTCAGATTATAAAACAATAAGTTATTGCTATTAGCTACTAAAATATTTTATATGGATTTAATATATTATTCGGGTCAAATATTTTCTTTATTTGACGCATATAATCTAAAGCACCGCCTTCGACAACTTGTGAGATGTATGTTTTTTTCTCCAAACCAATACCATGCTCTCCGGATATTATTCCGCCAAGTTTTGCTGTCAAAAGATAAATTTCGGATTTTGCAATTTTATATCTTCTGTATTCTTCTTTATTATTATAATCTATAGGAATTTGAGGGTGAACGCTTCCATCACCGACATGACCTACCATACAAAGGTTCAAATTGTGTCTGGAACAAATTTCCTGTATTCCCTTTACCAGTTTTGCTAAATTTTCTCGTGGAACAATAACATCATCAGTCGTTACGTTTGGTGCAATTTTCGTGCATGCTGCCATGGAAGATCTTCTTGCCGCCCAAATGTTTTCAGCCTCCTGTTTATTTTTGGAATATTGAACCCCTGTTGCATTATTATCTCTCAAAATTTGACAGATATTGCTTCTTTGCTCGTTTACTACGGTATTATACCCGTCAACCTCAATAATTAAAGCTGCTTCTTTATCTGTCATTAACCCGGTTGGATAATAACTTTCAACGGTTTGGAGAGCATTTTTATCCATAAAATCAACCGTTGTCGGTGCTATTTGCTGCTTAATTATTTGATTAACAGAATTTATAGAATCTTCAACGGTATCAAAATATGCCATTATAACCTGAGACATCTCCGGCTTTGTAATAAGCTTAATTGTGGCTTCAACTACAATTCCTAAAGTACCTTCAGAACCTATAAATAAACTTCCGAGATTATACCCTGTTGCGTTTTTAATTGTATTAGAACCCGTTCTGATAAGCTGACCATCTGCCATTACAACAAGCATATCAATAACATAGTCCTTTGTTGCACCATATTTAAAACATCTTGCGCCTGCAGAATTCTGTGCAATACTGCCTCCAATCGTAGAAACTTTCAAATTTGACGGATCAGGCGGGTAGAATAAACCGACATCTTCCGCAGCTTTTTGTAAATCTGCAACAATGACTCCCGGCTGAACTCTGGCAGTCATATTTGTAGGGTTTAGCTCTAATATTTTATTCATTTTGGAAAAATTTAATATAATTCCGCCATGAGAAGGTACACAAGCACCAACTGTATTTGTTCCCGCTCCTCTGCAAATTATCGGTATCATGTGCCTATTTGCAATTTTTACTACTTGCTGTACCTGTTCAATGTTTTGAACGAATACAACAGCATCAGCTAGTCCTGTTTGCAAATGTGGATCATTAGATGCGTCAACAGAATACACATAGCGTTCTTCAATTTCTGATAGCACGTTATCTTTTGGTAATACCTTTTTTAAATCTTTAATTAAACTTTTAGTCAACATAAGATGTAAGCTTTTCTATATTAACACTTAATTTTGCTATTTGTTTGTCAATTTTATCAATTTTTCTCGTAACTTTGGAATCATCAATATCTTCAACGGCAGAGAGAATTTTTTCTAATGACATTTCCAGTCTGTCTATTCGCTCCTGCTGTTCTTCAAATCTGTCTTCCAATGCTCCTATTTTACTTATTTGTTTTTCAAAATAAGCTAATCTTTCCTGCTGCTCGTCAAATTTATCACTTAGAGAGTTTAGTAAATCTGTTTGAGCCGGAACATTTTGTTTAAGATTTTCAATTGCTAACTTGACATCTATAATTTCATCAGAATTAGAGCTTATTCTGTTCATGCTTGCACTTGCACTATCAATCCATTCGCCCATATAAATCAATGCCTGACGCATTACTTTATCTGAATCATTTGAATTTTCAAGCATTTTAGCAACCTTATCAAGTTTTGTTGTTAAATTATGAGCAACAACATCATAAGACTCACCTGATTTAATTATTAGTTCATTTATATCATTATTAATCTTTTCAAATTTTTCCTTCATCCCCAAAATTTCATCCTGAGTTAAGGAATTTTGAAGATTTTCAACATTAGCACCAATTTCTGATAAATTATCAATTATTGAAGTTAATCTTGTTGTATGGTTTTCTTGTTCATTTGTTTGCAACTCATTCAGAGCCAATCTCATCTTTGCCAAATCAGATTCTATATCCTGCATCGAATATGTATAATCAGGTTCTTCATTAGAATTAGTTATTTGTTTTAACTGATTTGTAACCTCAATTAAACTTTTATTTATTTCATCAGTTTTTTCCTCTACAAAATCTTTGATGTCCTCAGATTCTTCAACAAAAGAAACCTGATTAAATATAGAAACGACTGCATCCATAATAGATGTTTTCATTTCCTTCATTGTTTTTTGAATGTCTTTTGAATTTCCTGAATTGTTTAAATTGTTAACCTCAGCAGTAAGTTCATCTAAACATTTTTTTACAACCTCAGTTTTATTATTCTTTTCCAAACTTTCAATATATTCAGATTGTGCCAGAATCAAAGATTTGATATCATCTATGCCTTTTATTTGATTATTGTCATTACTGTCATCAATAATATTGTCAATTTTATGGTTTAAATTTTCAAGCATATATGTGATGTCAGATTCTGATAACTGACGTACACCGTCAATTTTTTCATCAACATTTGCCAAGGTATATTTAATATCATCTAAATCTTCTGAAATGTCTGTTCCTGCAAGGATATCAATTTTTGAATCTATTAAATTTAACAGTTTTGTTGTTTTTACGTTATTGTCGCTAGTTATGTTTTCAATAGCTTCTCTAACCTCATCAACAACCCCGTAATCATCAGCAGATGCAAGTATATCTATTTTTTCATTGATTAAATTAAGCATTGTTTGGATTTCAGGATGTGTTGTTTCAACATTGGTGTCAACAAGCTGCTCCAGAGAATGTCTTATGTCATTAACCCAAGTAATGCCATCTGCCTCTGAAAATGAATCAATTTTTTTGTTAATATCTTCTAACAAAACTTTTATTGAGCTTTCAGATTCTATGTATTTCTTTATATCATCCAGCCATGTTCCCGGTTTTACTACTTGAGACAGTTCAACTAAGTCATCTTCTCTCGCATTATTTATATTTAGACCGGCGTTAGATACTTTGAGTTTTAAATCTTTAATATCTTGCTGCAAAATATCAAAAGCTTTTATGAAATCAAAGTTATTATCTCCGACAATTGTACTTTTTGATTCTAATGAAATATCAGAAGCTTCATCACTTTCCAACATAGGTCTTGTTACCGATATAGAGCTCATTTTCTCTTTTATCTGAGTCAAAACATTATAGATTTCAGAATTTTCACCCGTAAGACAAGTTATAAGTTCTGAAAATTTATCAAAATCTACCTTTAACTCTTCAATCAGCTTGGCTTGTTTTTCATAATCATATTCACTATCAAAATTTTCGGAATTAAGATTATCAAAAATTGAATCTTCATTTTCTTCAAGTTCGAGAGCTTTATCTTGGAAACATTCTTTTAAGTTTTCAATAGCTGTTAATATTTCATCGGTATTTACAGCGACCTTTAGTAAGGATTTTAATTCTTCATGCTGGGAAGATAACTGCTTTGAAATTGTTTCTTTTACATCATTAGCAGATTCAATTATTGCATCTTTTTGCGCATTTTTAAAATCAGCAATATCAGTAACGAAAGACTTAAATTCTTTCATTTGCTCAGCACTTGGAAGCTCAAGTTTACCTGATGCAATTTGCACCTCATCTTTTAAACTATCAATTTTTAATAATACAGAATCGATATCACTAAGAATAAAATCCCGTATATTATTTTCAGAGGCTGTCAAATCTGCAGTTAACTGCTTATATGTATTTTCTAAATTATCAAATGTACTTTTTGAATATTTTGTAACGTCTTCCAATTCAGAAGCCACTGCATCATGGAAATTAACAAGTTCTTGCTTTAGATTAAGGTCGCTTATAGCTTTTGATGTATCTGAAACATCTTCAATAATTTCCTTCATTGAATATAATTCTTTAAACAGCATTTCTGTCTGATTGTTATTGTGGTTAATGATATCAGAATTAAGCCATTCTATTGACTGTTTTATATCAATCAAATTATTATCTGTAACTGTTAATCTTTCGTACAATTCAATATCTTGAGTGCTTTCGTGTCTTAGTTCTTTGATAAACTCAGACAATGCATCCACCTTTTCTTCTACAAGCTGAGATGTGTAAGCAAATCCTGCTTGCATGCCTGTTTCTATTTGCTCAGACAGATCCCCGATATTAGATGAAATATCCTCCAGTTTGTCAGAAACAAAAGAGGTAGTTTCTTCTTCGGTTGTTGTACTACTGCCATTCATAGACACAAATGAGGCACTAAGTTCATCTAGTTTATTTTTTATTATTTCAAGCTGCTTTAAAGATTCATTTATTTCAGCCTCACTATTACTTTGGGCAGAATACGTGTCTTTCGGATATTCTTCCAGTTTTGAAAGGATTTCTGTAATAGATTTTTCTATAGAATTTCTGTAATTACCAAAATTTTCTTCTAAATTAGTAATTTGGTCTTTTATTTTGCTGTCAGCATTTATTTCAGAAGTATCAAGAACAAGCTTTATTTCTCGCAAATAATTTTCGAGAGTATCAACAGTTTCTTTTCTAATACTGTCTATTTCACTCAAATTCGATTTTTTGTTTGCAAGAAGCTCTTTTATTTCTGAAATTGCTTTTTTGACCTCGTTAGTATCAGTTTTATTAATTGTTGTTAAGTATTCCGAAATAGAAACCAACTTATCATCAATACTTGAAACTTGTTTAGAAATAGCACTTTCGATTGCAGAAGTATTTATATCCTCAATCTTGCTGATAATTGATTCTTGATATTCTCTGATTTCGTCAAAATTTTTGCTGTTGTTGTTTATAGTTTCTCCGGTTTTGTCAACAAAAGCTTTTAAGTCTTCAACAAAACCTTCAAATTCCTCTCCTGTTACAACTCCTTCTATGGATTTTTGAAGTTCGGACAAATTGACAATAACAGTATCATTGTGCATTTCTGAAGTGTTTATAAAGTCATTTTTCAAATCTTCAATTAACTGGTAAACCTCAGCAACGGTTCGATTTACCTTTTTTACATCAACATTTTTTGATAATTCTTCAAGGTTATTAACTATAATCTCAGCTGTTTTTAATACCTCTAAAACTTCTTTTTGTTCAGCCTTTTCATCTAAGTTACGCAAAATAGCATCTGTATTTTCTTTTACATTTGAATCAATAAGCCATTTTTCAATAGAAGATGATTTGTCGTAAATGTTTTCAAATTCATTATCAAAATTGAGTTTGTCTATCATTCTCTCAATATCATCTGCCTTTGAAGCCAGAGCTTCAATATCACCTTTATTTGCAACACCTTGTAAGTTTTCAACAAGACTCAACTGATTGGTGCTAAGATTTTCCATATCGGCATGGGTTGGTAAATTGTCCAGCCTGTCAGCAATTTTGTCGGTTCGTTTAGACAGACTATCAATAGCATTTTTGTACAATTCACCATTTTCTAATAATTTGTCTATATCCTCTTTTTGCGGAAGCTGAGCCAGCATTTTTGAAATGCTTGTTTGAATTTCATAACTTTCTTTCTCAAAAGATATGTTTTCAACAGCTTTTAACAATTTTGAAGAAACAACATCATTAAGGTCAACTATAATATTTTTAACGGTTGAAAGCTCATCAGTAAATTCAGTTATTTTCTCGTTTAGCTCTTTTACATCACCTTTAACGTTTGTGCTTTGCACCGCCTCTTCAAGTTCTTTGACTTTATCATATATATGCTGCAAGCCTTCTTTCAAAATATCGGTATGAGGTAGCGAATCAATATCTTGAGTTATTTTTGCAAGAGTCTGCTTTACCTCACTTGTATCCTGAGTTAAATCCTCAGTTTTTTTCGTAATTTGTGTGAATTGATCTTTAGTAGCAGAATCATCAGCCAAACCTTCCAGTTGTTTTGAAATACTGTCGGTTTTGCTGATAATAGAATCAACTGCAATTTGGGTAATTCTCAAACTTTCAGCCGTAGCAGTATTTATAAGCAATTGTTCTAAATTTGTTTCGTGTTTGTCTATAGATTTCAAAAAACTGACTATATCGCCTGTTGCCTTGTACATATCTGCAATATCGTTTTTAATATCCTCATTATCTGATGTTTGATCAAGCTTCGCTACATTTGATATAATTGTTTTTAATTCTGTACTTATGTGATCAATTGTATCTTTGTAGGCATGATTCAAGTTTTCAAAATCATTTCTGAGCAAATTTATTGTTCTTACAATATCTTCCTTGTCGGATTTGTTGCTGCTCATTTCTGTAATTTTAGCTTCAATTCCGGAGATTAGAGCTTTTTGCTGCTTAACCTCAACCGAAAAATTACTCAAGTTTTGAGAAAATGCTTCAAATAGGTTTCTCATATCACTCAGAGTAACATTTTCACTATTATTAAATATAGCTTTTAGAGCCTGCTCAATATCCGTAAATTTTTCTAATGTTATACTGTATTTCGAGTCAACGGATTTGGTCAAATCTGTCAGGTACGACTTTATTAAATCGACAGATAAAGTATTTTTATCAATGGTTTCAACTTTACTGTTTAAACTGTTTAACAGTCTGTCAAAAGTCGCATTATTATCATTGTTAGTGTTTCTTATCTCCCTTAGTAAGCTTAATATTCTGTCTATATCTTGAGCCATTCTTCTATCCTTAAATACATCCCTACACATATAATATTACCAAGCATAGAAGATTTAGTAAATTTATAACAACTTATTTATTACAAATGTTAAGATAAAATGGCTAAATTTTATTATTAGTGTTAGGATGTGAATAAGATTTGAAAGAAGGGGATGAAATGAGCCACATTGTAATAAACAAAGAAAATTGCAAGGCATGTTATCTATGTGTGAAAGAATGTCCTAAAAATTTGATAAAAGTTTCAGATGAAACTAATAAACTTGGAGATAGAGTTATAGAATTTTGTGATCCTAATAACGAATGTTTAGGTTGTGCAATGTGTGCGACAAAATGTCCTGATTTAGCGATTACTGAGGTGTATAGAGGGTAGTTATATGGCAGTAGAATGTATTACCGGTAAAAAAGTTTTAATGAAGGGCAATTATGCTATTGCAAATGCGGCAGTTATTGCCGGATGTCAATGTTATTTCGGATATCCGATTACTCCGCAGAGTGAAATCGGAGAATTTATGAGTGGCAAAATGCAAGAGTTGGGCAGGGCTTATGTTTCTGCTGAAAGTGAATTAGCCGCTATAAATATGACACTTGGAGCTTGCGCAACAGGAGTAAAGGCAATGACATCATCCTCGTCATGCGCTGTTGCTCTTATGCAAGAAGGGTTATCTTATGCAACCACTGACCAGCTGCCTATCGTACTGATTAGTGTTATGCGAGGCGGACCCGGGTTAGGAAATGTATATTCAGCTCAGGGTGATTATGTACAAGCAACAAAAGGTGGCGGCAACGGCGATTACAGGACAATAGTTTTGGCACCTTCAAATGTTCAGGAATGTGCTGATTTAACATATAAGGCTTTTTATTTGGCTCATAAGTATAAAAATCCGACAATATTATTGGCTGATGGTTTATTAGGTCAAATGATGGAGCCTATAGAATTTAAACCGTATCCGTATCCTGAAATTGATAATTCGGATTGGGCTTTATCAGGTTCAAAAGACAGACCTTCGAGAATTATCCGCTCTTATGGACCATTAGCAGAAGACAGATGTGAATTTTTAGAAAAACTATATAAAAAATATAGTTTGATTGAAGAAAATGAAGTTGAATGGGAAGAAATCGGAACTGAAGATGCCGATATTGTACTGGTAAGTTTTGGTTCAACGGCGAGAAATGTTAGAACTGCCGCAAAAATGTGCAGGGAAAAAGGTTTAAAGGTTGGGGTATTCAGACCAATAACTCTATACCCGTTCCCGAACAAACGCTTAAATGAACTTGCTCAAAAAGTAAAGAAATTTATCACTGTAGAAGTTAATATGGGCCAGATGGTAGATGATGTAAAACTTGCAGTAAATGGGGCGGCACAGGTGGAATTAATACGCAAAGGAGTAGGCGCTCCGATTGATCCTGAAGACTTGTTAGACAGAATTGAGGAGTTGATATAATGGCGACACAAGTATTTAAAATTCCGGATTCTATGAAAAAAGGTGCAAAATATACATTTTGTCCCGGATGTGATCATGGTATAGCTATAAGATTGATTGCTGATGTTATGGACGAATTGGGTGTTCGAGATAATTCTATATTAGTTGCCGGTATCGGATGCGGAGTAACAATTTATGATTTTATAGACGTTGATTCTTTGGAATCACCGCATGGACGTTCAATGGCTGTTGCAACAGGCGTTAAACGTGCTAAACCTGATAAATTTGTAATTACATATCAAGGAGATGGAGATTTTGCATCAATCGGACTTGCAGAAAGCATGCATGCCGCATTACGTGGTGAAAAAATTACATCATTTTGTATAAATAATACAACATTTGGTATGACAGGAGGTCAGCTGGGGCCAACAACTATGTTAGGTCAAGTTACAACTACATCTCCGACCGGAAGGAACTTGGAATACCACGGATATCCTATAAAAATAGCAGAACATATTGCCCAGTGTGATGGAACTGCTTTTAGCGCAAGGGTTTCATTGGATTCTGTACCAAACATAAAAAAAGCAAGACAAGCCGTTAAAAAAGCTTTTGAAGCTCAATTGAAGGGCTTAGGCTTAGGGTTTGTTGAATTTCTTTCGGGTTGTCCGACGAACTGGAAGATGTCTCCGGAAGCATCGCATGAAAGAGTTCGTAATGAAATGATGAAAATTTTTGTTCCGGGAGTGTATAAAGATATTACAGAAAATAATTAAAGGTGTAGAAATGGAAAAAGACTTTATAATTGCAGGTTTTGGAGGCCAGGGTGTTCTTTTGGCAGGAGAGGTTTTAGCTAACGGCTTTATGCTTGATAATAAAAAAGTTACCTGGTATCCTTCTTATGGCGCTGAAATGCGAGGTGGAACCGTTAATTGTACGGTAGTAATGTCTGATACCGAGGTTAGTGCGGTACAAAAATCTCATGCTGATTTTATAATTGTTCTTAATCAGGCATCTTTTGATAAATACACCTCATGGGTTAGGAAAGGCGGCTCAATTATAGTTAATTCTTCTCTTGCGGCTATTAAAAAGACCAGAGAAGACATAAATTATATTTTTGTTCCTATTACAAAATTGGCTCAGGAAAAACTTGGGAATATTAAAATGTCTAATATACTTGCACTAGGAATTTTATCAAAAGCCAGCAAACTAATTTCATTACAAACACTTGAAAAAGCTTTACACAACGTTATTCCGCCACACAGAAAAAACTTAATTCCCAAAAATATCGAAGCCTTGAATCTAGGCTATGAGTATGATTTATTGAAAGTTTAGTTTAAAATCACCTAAAAAGTTGATTTTAAATTTGACAAGACAGTATATTCTTTTAATATGATATATGAGAGGTTTATTTAACGTGAAAGACAAACTAACTATTTCTATAAGAGAAAAAGAATTGCAGCTGTCGAAATTAAAAGAACATATTGATAAAAGCGAGATATGTTCTGACTTGTATAATAAAATGCTCATAGAAAAGGCTGTTTTGAAAAAACAACTTGATGATTTGCAAAACAAATCTATAGTAAATAGAATAAAACATTTGCTGCCAAAACGTGAAAAATTAATTTGTGATTACTTTAAAGGTTAGAGGAAATATATTTATAAATTTTTGTTGAAGGGGTGCTATGAGGTATATTGGCGGAAAATCTTTAATTCTTGGAAAGATTTTTGATGTAATTTCGGATAACTCTGTTATTGCAGACTCGGTTTTGGATATTTTTTCCGGCAGCGGAGTTGTTGCAGAAGCTTTTAAGCAAGAAGGATATCAAATTATAACTAATGATTTGTTGTATTTTTCGTACTCAATAAGTAGGGGAACCGTTTGCTTGAACGATGTTCCAAAATTTGAATATTTGAATATTGCAGACCCTATAGCTTATTTGAACAGACTTGACATTAAAAATCCTGATTTTAATTTAGATGATTGTTTTATTTATCAAAATTACAGTCCGAATAAAAATTGCAAGCGCATGTATATTCAAAATAAAAATGCAATAAAAATTGATATTATCAGAAAAACAATAGAACAGTGGAAAAATGAACAAAAAATAAATGATGATGAATATTTTTATTTATTGGCAAGCTTGATAAATGCTGTTCCTTATGTTTCGAATATTGCAGGTGTTTATGGCGCTTATTTGAAACATTGGGATAAAAGAACTTATAATGATTTAACTTTGGAAAAACCGCAAATTATAAAAAGTTCAAAAATAAATTTCGGATACAATATGGATGCAAATGATTTGGCAGGTAAAATTTATACAGATTTAACTTATATTGATCCTCCGTATAATTCTCGTCAGTATTTGCCAAATTATCATATATTAGAAACTATTGCAAGATATGACAATCCTGAAATTAAAGGGGTTACAGGATTAAGAGATTATCAAGAGCAAAAATCCTTGTATTGCCAAAAATCGAAAGTTGCGAATACTTTTTCCGAATTGCTGAACAAGCTTGATTCAAAATATGTTATTGTCAGTTATAATAATGAAGGACTTCTTACGACAAAAGAATTAACTGAGATAGTAAAAGATTCCGGAATTAAATCAACCTTTAAGCTTTATGAATTTGATTACAGAAGATACAAAAGCAAAATTCCCAATTGTGATGATGGTTTAAAAGAGCAATTATATTTTATAAGGAAAAAATAATAAATGTGTGAATATTTAAAATCGCCAATGAACTACATAGGGGGTAAATATAAGCTATTACCACAAATTTTGAAATATTTTCCTGATGATATAAATGTTTTCGTTGATTTATTTGCAGGCGGTCTTGATGTAGGGATAAATATTTGTGCTAATAATATTATTTGTAATGATATAAACTCTTATTTAATTGATATTTATAAAACTTTTCAAAATACCGAAATTGATACTTTGCTGAAATATATAGAGTCAAAAATTTTACAATATGATTTGTCTAAAACAAATGCCGAGGGTTATCTTAACCTTAGAAAAGATTATAATTTAACAAGAAATCCGCTTGATTTGTATGTGTTAATTTGTTTCAGTTTTAATCATCAGTTGAGATTTAATTCAAAACACGAATTCAACACTCCATTTGGGAAAAACAGAAGCAGTTTTAATAAAAAAATAAGAGAAAATCTTATAAAATTTCATTCCAAAATTCAAAATATCATTTTTACAAGTCAGAATTTTAAAATTTTTGATTATTCTAAACTCAAAGAGGGAGATTTTATTTATGCCGATCCTCCATATTTAATTACTTGTGGTTCGTATAATGACGGGAAAAGAGGATTTGAAGGCTGGGGGGTAAATGATGACATATCATTATTTGAAATATTAGACAAAATTGACTCTCAGGGTGCGAAATTTGCTCTGTCAAATGTAATTGAACATAAAGGCAAGATTAATTCAAATTTACTTATGTGGGCAAATAAATATAAAGTACATAAAATTGATTATAATTATAACAACAGCAATTACCAAGCTAAGAATAAAATATATCAGACAGAAGAAATTTTAGTAGTAAATTACTAGGATATAAGTGGTTTCAGCCGGATAAAATTACCCACCACTTGAAATATTATATCCTTTGTTATATAATCTGTCTGTACATAAAGCTGTTAAGGTGGTGAAAATATAAATGGCAGAAGTTAAAGTTGGCGAAAACGAAAGTATTGAAAGCGCTTTGAGACGTTTCAAAAAGAAAATCCAAAAAGCCGGTATTCTTTCTGAGGTTAAAAAACGTGAAAGATACGAAAAACCAAGCGTTAAAAGAAAACATAAATCTGAAGCTGCTCGTAAAAGAAAAGTTTAAGATTGTGAAATAATTAAAAGGACTGATTAAAAATGAACTGAAACCCTAAAACTAGACAAAGTAAAAAAGTCGGTTTTAGGGTTTTAATATATAAGGTGGTAAACATGAAAAGAAAACCTTATACAGTTCAAGAAAAAGAAGAATTACTCAAATCTACAGCAATTGAAAAAGTAGCAAATTCATCTGCAACATACTCAAAAGAGTTTAAATTATTTGCAGTTGGAGAGTATATGACAGGCAAAACTCCAATGCAAATATTTATTGAAGCAGGTATAAATGTAAATATTTTAGGGAAAGAACAACCTCACAAATGTTTAATGCGGTGGAGAAAAATTCATGACATTTACGGCCCGAATGGTCTTTTGCAAGAAAATCGAGGATTATGTAGCTCCGGTCGTTCAAGCAAAAAAATATTAACAACAGAAGAAAAATTAGCAAAATTAGAACGTGAAAATGAAATATTAAAAGAACAGGTACATTTCTTAAAAAAACTCCGTGGCTGGGAATAAAAGATTTAGTTCGCAAATTTGAATTTATTGAATTACTTTCCAGCCATTATTCAATAACTGACCTTTGTTGTTGTTTAAAAGTTAATCGCAGCAGTTTTTATTATTAGCAAAAAGCAAAAGTTATACGACAAGAAAAAGAATTGCCAGACAAGGTACTAATAGAAACAATATTCAACAAACGGGAAAAACTTGCCGGATACAGAACAATAAGAATGAATTTAGAAAATAAATACGGAGTAATAATTGAATACCAAAAAGATTAGACGATTAATGAATAAATATGGAATTAAAACACATGTTCGTAAGAAAAATCCATACAAAGAAATAATGAAGAAAACACAAGAACTCTCTACTTGTGAAAACATATTGAATAGAGAATTTAAGCAAACAAAACCATTAAAAACACTTTGTACGGATGTTACATATTTGTGCTACGGTAGATGTAAAAAGGCATATTTAAGTGCTGTAAAGGATATTGCAACAGGTGAGATAGTTGCGTATAAAGTAGCAAAACATTTAACAATGCCTATTGTTTTAGATACAATAAACAATCTTAGAAATACAATAAAACTGGCTAATGTACTAATTCATTCCGACCAAGGATTTCACTATACAAATCCGGAATACAGAAAATTATTAAAAGATAATAATGTTATACAGTCAATGTCAAGAAAAGGAAATTGCATAGACAACGCATCTATGGAAAGTTTCTTTTGACATTTTAAAGATGAATTAGATTACAAAAATTGTAAAACATTTGAAGAACTTGTTGAAAAAATAGATGAATATATGTATCATTATAACAATGAAAGGTATCAATGGAGCAGAAATAAAATGACTCCTGTACAATACAGAAATCATTTATTACTAGTCTCTTGAACCACCCTTTTTTACTTTGTCTAGTTTTTAGGGTTCAGTTCAATTCTTGGCTGTCTTTTTTATTGCGTGGATTATTTTTCTATGATATTATTCAACCATAAGGAGAAAGCTAATGGATACATCTTTTTTGTTTGCAGCGATTGCAGTTATGGTTATAGTTATTGCCAGTGATTATATAAAAAGAACGTATAAAATTGATTTGGATAATATCAGTTTATCTGAGATAGAAAACATTGCAAAAACAGGAATAGGTTTAAACAAGGATAAATATGCAATAAAAAAATCAACAGGAAAAAGAAAGCTTATTCTGTTAAATTATGGGGATAACAAAGCAACTGTTATGGCAACATTAAGGCAGATAACCGGAATTGATTATAATGAGGCAAAGGCAATCATTGATTCTGTTCCGACTACAGTTATGACAAATATTTCTGACAGAGAAGCTATTTTAAACAAAAAAGCTTTGGAATTTGTCGGAGCAAATTGCGAAATCAGATAGATGCTAAGAGGCATAGATGTAGCGAATCAAAGCTTTTAAAAACAAAAAAGAGGGTACGTCAGCCTGATGTACCTCTCTTTTTGCTTAACAAAACTATTATACGGTAAGAACGAATCCGCCTTTATCCGCATTTTTTAGAGCATCTCCTTCAATCTTTGCTCTAAGATTTTTAATGTATTTGTAAACATAATCTCTGGGCAGATTCAATAATTCTGCTAAATCTTTTGCATAAACTATATTATTCTTATGTTCTGCGAAATAGTCAAAGACTTTTTGTTCTCTTTCTGTCAAAGCTTTCTTAAAGACAATTCTAACATCATCTCTTACTGCATCGCCTGTTTTTGTGTTTGAAATAATATCTTTTGCTGCTGATAAAACTTTTTCAGATTTTTTAGAGGTAGATTTAGCAGTTTTAACAGGAGCTTCAATCATTTTCTTTGGTTGTGTTTTTTTAGCGGGTTTTTCCTGTTTTTTATCAATATTCAAATTTTGTGCAGAAAACGGAGATACATATAATTCTTTTTCCTTTTCGTATGCTCTGTCTGCAATAGCACTAAGTCTTTCGACTTTGGAGGTTGACCAACTTGATTCTTCCGATACAACAGGTCTGCCGTGCAATACTATATCTATCAAATCATTAGTTTCTTTTTTTTGTTCAACTTTTTTCCCTAATCTGGCTGCAAATTCTTCTAAAGTAATCTTTTCTAATGAGCTTCTCCACTGCTTAATCTCTTCCTTGCTCAAATATTCAGACATTAATTATCTCCTTAATCACTAAACTATTCTATAAATATATCCTTACCCTCTTAATATATCATAAAACCATACACCATGACTCAAAATGTTTCACAACGTAAATTTTTATTTATTTTGTTTACAATAATAAAATATGACTTGATTTTTAACATATTTTAGAAAATTTAATTTACGTCTGCAATCCGGCTATTTTTCCAACATTTTTGTACTAATCTTGCCAAACTTAGCGGATAGATTATCTATCAAATGAATCATATATAATTCCGGTTCAAGATCTTTTTGCTCAAGATCAATTATTGCACCCCAATCAGCTCGTCCATGGTGTGCTGCAATCATTTTCGCAACTTTTTTGAAACCGGCATTCATGCAAATGCAAAAACCGTACTGAGAGTGAGAAATCCATTCTTCTCTAAATCCTTGAGCATAATCAATCAGACCTGTTTCTTCGTCAATCGTATATTCAAAAATTTTACCAAAATCATGCAATAAACAAGCTGCATAAATTTCATCTTCATTTGTTTTATATGAAAATTTTGCTAAATTTGTTTCAGCAAACTCAACACACTCAACTGTATGCACCAACAACCCGCCAAGGTAATTGTGATGCATCAATTTTGCGGCAGGCATATACTTAAATTCTTTTTCATATTTGGTAAACAAACTTGAAACAAAGCTGTTTAATTTTTCATCTTTAATCTTTGCAACATAAGATTGCAATTTAGTCCAATACTGTTCAGTTTCTTTTTCATCTAAACCAAGTTTTGCCTCTTTTACCAGTTCAAGAGCCGAGACAAGACAATTATTAAATTTTTCATTAAAACTTGCAGATACTATCCTTACAAGATTTCCTGTTCTGAAAATTTTACTGTCAAAACGATTTAGGGTTTCTTCCCAAAGAATACAGTTTAAAACACTATCATCAACTGTATTTTTGAGCTGTAATTTACCCATTTTAGTTCCGGCTTTTGTGTCCCCTATTGAGAATATCACAACCTCGTATATATCTTCGGTACTAAACATTTTATATTCCTTTTAATTTCTATCTCTGTCTATAATTTTGTCCTGCCCCCAAACAAAAGAAGAGCGAATTTGCTGACCTGTTTTTTCAATCAAGTGATTTGCATTTTCCTGTCTTAATTTATTAAATAAGTTGCAGCCTGTGGACATTTCATTTGTAAATTCATCAGCGAAAGCTCCGGATTGAATATCTTTTAATATTTTACGCATCGCATCTTTTGAAGCTTCCCCGATAACTTTTGGACCTCTTGTCATATCGCCGTATTCTGCAGTGTTTGAAATAGAATATCTCATATCTGCCAAGCCTCCTTGGTTGACTAAATCAATAATTAATTTCATCTCATGCAGAACCTCAAAATAAGCCATATACGGAGAATATCCGGCTTCTGTCAAAACCTCAAACCCTGCTTTCATCAATGCGGAAACACCTCCGCAAATAACAGCCTGTTCTCCAAACAAATCAGTTTCGGTTTCTTCTTTAAATGTTGTTTCTATAATTCCTGCACGTCCTGCACCAATGGCAGAAGCATAAGATAAAGCAATATCTTTTGAATTTCCTGATATATCCTGATACACAGCAATTAATGACGGAACTCCTTTACCTTCTTCATACTGGCTTCTTACGGTATGTCCCGGTCCTTTTGGCGCAACCATAATAACATTGATATCAGCAGCCGGAACAATTTTCTTATAATGAATATTAAACCCGTGAGAAAACATCAAATATTGTCCTGAGTGCATATTAGGTTCAATTTGATCTTTATAAACTTTTGCCTGCAACTCATCAGGGATAAGTATTTGAACGATATCCGCCCATTTTACGGCATCTTCTATTGTCATAATTTTAAAACCGTATTGAGATGCTTTTTTGTATGATTTTCCATTAGGACGAAGTCCTAAAACAACATCACAGCCTGACTCTTTCAAGTTCATTGATTGTCCCCAGCCTTGAGAACCAAAACCTATAATTGCTATTTTTTTAGATTTAACCAAATCTTGATTGATATCTTTATCAAGATATATTTTTAAATTATCCATAAAAACATTTCCCTTCTACGATTAAATTTTATCATAAAATAACAAATTAAACTTAAAAGATTTAAAATTAAAAGAATATTTTAATATTTACACCTATTCATTTACCCCTTCACCAAGAATAAATACATTCCAATTGGGGGATTCTTGTTTTATTGGTTTGTAGTAATCTTTTACCAAGATATGACGGGTTTGAATTTGCTGATAATTTTTCGATTGTAAATACTCGCCAAGCTGTTCCGATTTATTTATATATTTTTTTTGCTTTATGATTGGGTAAAAAGCTCTTTTTTTGCCTGCAATTTCGCATAATAAAGCATTAATTATTGTTTCGTAATCGTATTCGTAAGCACTATTTGTCGTTATATCAATAATGTAATTAAGGTTATCAGATGTTGTTATTGAAAAATATCCGGAGATTTCACCTGATTCTTCAATAACATATCTGGATTTATAGTAGTCATTGAAGCCGAAAAATAGTGAATCTTGAAACTCTTGAGGTGTCCTTGATAAAGATTGTTTAAATATATTCAAAAGCTCAGAATTATATAATCTGGCAATCCCTTTTGCATCCGATTTTTGTGCATATCGCCATTTAAAATCTGACTTATAAGGCTGAGGTCTTTCAATTTTCCATAAAGTTTCGGAAGAACACTGTCTAAATCCGCAGCCGTTTATAAAAAGATTAAACAGTTCGTCATGACATTCGT
>CACXCI010000071.1 GCA_902766105.1 uncultured bacterium | reverse complement strand
TCAGAATTTTCATCATCAGGAGTTTCCATTTCTTGAATTGCATTTAATGACATCGTTGTTTTACAATCAGGATAACCTGAACAGCCTAAGAATTGAGAACCTGTTTTGCTTGTTCGTAAAACCATTGGTTTGCCGCAGTTTGGACATTTATATTTTGTTTCTATTGTAACTTTTTGAGCTGTTTTCATAACAGAATTTACTTCTTCCATAAACGGAGTATAAAAATCCTGCAAAACTTTAACCCAAACAGCTTCTTTATCGGCAATTTTATCTAATTTAGCTTCCATACCTGCGGTGAATTTGTAATCCATAATATCAGAAAACTGTTCGCATAATTGCTTTGATACGGTTCTTCCCAAAAGTGTCGGGAAAAGAACTTTGTTTTTCTTTTCAACATATTTTCTCGTCTGAATGACTGTTATAATTGTTGCGTAAGTAGATGGACGTCCTATTCCTTGTTCTTCCAATGCTTTGACTAAAGATGCTTCATTGTATCTTGGAGGCGGCTGGGTAAAATGTTGTTTTGGATCGATTTTTTTGCATACAACCTTATCACCCTTTTCAAGGTCAGGAATTTTTGCATCATTTTCTTTTTCGTCATCTTCTTCTGAATCGTTGTATAAAGTCAAGAAACCGTCAAACGTAATTTTGCTTGTACCGGCTCTTAGAGTATAATCACCAGAGGTGATTTCTAAGGTCTTATTGGCAATTTCAGCAGGTGCCATTTGAGATGACATAAATTTTTCCCAAATAAGCTTGTATAATTTATATTGGTCATTATCGAGATATTGTTTTATGCTGTCAGGAGTTCTCTCAGGATATGAAGGACGAATAGCTTCGTGAGCATCTTGAACGTTTTGTTTGCCTTTTGCATATACATTTGCTTCTTTGGGGTAATATTTTTCACCGTAGTTTTGCAAAATATAATCATGTGCCATATCACGAGCATCATCTGAAACTCTGACACTATCCGTTCTCATATATGTAATCAAACCGACAGGATTACCGTCAATTTCAATACCTTCATAAAGTTTTTGAGCAACCTGCATTGTTTTTGAAACCCCGAAACCAAGTTTTGAGCTTGCAGCACGCTGCATTGTTGATGTTATAAACGGTGCTGTCGGTTTACGTTTTGTAGATTTTTGGGTAACCTTTGAAACTTCGTATTGAGTTTGAGGATTTGTCAGGTAATCTACAATTTTTTGAGCTTCATCTTTATTTTTTATTGTTTTTTCTACTGCTTTATTTTTAATTTTTGAAAGTTCAGCTTCAAATTGTTTACCGTCTTTATCGAGCAGTGCATGAATTGACCAGTATTCTTGAGGAACAAAAGCCTCGATTTCATCTTCTCTTTCGCAAATCATACGAAGGGCAACAGATTGGACTCTGCCCGCTGATAAATTTCTGTTCCCGATTTGCTTCCACAATACAGGACTCAGTTTAAACCCTACAAGTTTATCAAGAATCTGTCTTGTTTGTTGAGCTTGCACCATATCCATATCAATTGAGCGTGGATTTTCTACGGAATGTTTAACAGCTTTTGGAGTAATTTCGTTAAATACTATTCTATAAATCTTTTCATCAGGCACTTTTAAAACTTGTCTGACATGCCATGCTATAGCTTCACCCTCACGGTCAGGGTCGGATGCAAGATATATTTTATCAACCTTTTTGGCTAAATCGTTTAATTTTTTCACAACCTGCTGCTTGCCGGGGATAATTTCAAATTTCGGTTCAAAATTATTATTAACATCAAAACCCAAATTATCCGTTGCAGAGTCTTTTGTGGGCAAATTTCTTATATGTCCGAAACTTGCTTCTATTTGAAAATCGTTACCTAAAATCTTTTTAATTGTTTTTGATTTTGCCGGTGATTCGACTATTACTAATGATTTCTCTTTTGCTGTCATTTTTTCCCTTTAACCTAAGAATTTAATTTACCCCCCTCTCCTAGGGAGAGGGTTAGGGAGAGGGGTTTTCAAAATTCATTTTTATATATTCCAAAACACTCTCCATATTACTTAATTCATTATTTAAAATTCGTATAATTTTATATCCTTTTTGTGTTAAATATGTTTCACGTTTTTCATCATATTGCTTTTGGTGTTTTTCAAGATGTCCTGAACCGTCAAGTTCTATTATTATTCTATTATCAGTACATAAAAAATCAACAATATAATCACCTATAGGGACTTGTCTTTTAAATTTATATCCTAAAAAACGTTTACCTCTCAAATAATACCACAAAGATTGTTCAACATCAGTCATATTTTTTCTCAAGTATTTTGCATTATTTAATATTTCATCAGAATATGATTTTTTTATAATAAACCCCTCTCTCTAACTCTCTCCCTTGGAGAGAGGATTTGAATAATACAAAAAAATTGTAAAAAACTCTTTAAATTTTAACAATTAAAACCATCCTTCTTGTTTTTATTATACTCTTCTATATCTATCTGCGCCTGATTGTTTTATTATCCCCTTCAATTCCATCGTTGTCAAGTTCATCAACAAATCATCAAGTTTTAACCCTGTTAAAGTTAACAATTCATCAACTCCTTTTTCTTCTATTTCAAGGTTATAATAAATCTTCTCTTCATCGGCTGTAAGCATAGGTAATGTCAATTGATCACCGATTTCGATATTTTGTTTAATCTCCCAACCCATTGCATTTAATATATCTGAGGTTTCGGTAACAATCGTTGCTCCGTTTTTTAATAATTTGTATATCCCTTGAGTATTAGGATTTGATATCGCACCGGGGATACACATAAGCTCTCTGCCTTGTTCCAGTGTTAAATTTGCCGTAATCAAAGCACCGCTTTTTAAAGATGCTTCACACACCAAGGTCCCGTAAGATAAACCTGAAACTATTCTGTTTCTCTGCGGAAACCTGAATTTTATCGGCTCAAATGTCGGATAATACTCCGTAACAATTGCACCGTAACCGTTTTCGATATTTTGGTAAAGAGTTTTGTTACTTGTCGGATACACAAAATCAAATCCGCTTGCAATAACACCGATAGTTTTAATGTTATTTTCAATAGCTGATGTATGAGCAACCGTATCAATTCCGGAGGCTAAACCTGAAACTATACAAATATCAGTTCCGCCAAGCCCTGATAAAATTTTTCTCAAATCATCTTTTCCTGATGAACTTGCTCTGCGAGAACCAACAACCGCTAATGTCTTATCCAAATTACATTCAAACAACTTTCCTTTGTAATACAAAACAGCAGGTGGGTTTGAAATTTGACGGAGCATTTTAGGATAACTTTCATCTTCCAATGTTAAAAAATTTATTCCACGAGTTTCAACTTCAGTGTATGTTCTGTCTATATCAACCTTATCCCTTTGTTTTAAAAAGTTTTCAGCCTTTTTAACACTAAGACCTTCAACATTTTTTAAATCATCTAAATTAGCATTAAAAGCCGTTTCAATATCGCCAAAATGTTCATACAGTTTTATAATAAAACTGCTGTCAATTTGTTCTATTGATGAAAATGCTATCCAGAATTTCTTTTTCATATATTTTACCCTCACCCGAATTTCAGAATTTCGCACTGCTCAATTCGAAATTCAACCCTCTCCCATAGGGCGAGGGTTTTAGAGCTATTTTTTTGCTTTGATGTTTTCTATTAATTTATTAACGTTATCTTTTTCTTCCTGCGGGATATCAAAATTCAAATAATCTTCAAAATATTCCACAGCATCATCGTTATCACCCCTTGCCATAAACAGAATTGCTGCTTTTTTATACGCAAGCGGAAACTTGTTATTTGTTGCAATTGCTTTTAAAAAGTTTGATAAAGCTTTATCAATTTCATCATTTGCTTGATACGCTTCTCCAAGATAATAATAGATAAATTCATTATCTTGTTTGTATTCTAATACATTTTCAAGATTTTCAATAGCTGAATCATAATTTCCAAATTCAAAATATATTTTTGCCAAATCATAATAGGCATCATAGTTATCAGGCTGCTTATCCAAGATATAAACAAGTTCATCAATTGCCAAATCTTGTTTTGCATCCTCCATATACAATCTTGCCAAATAATGTCTGAAAATGATATCATCAGGCAGCATATCAATTGCATAAGACAGGATATTTATCCCTTCACTAAGTCTTTTTTGTTTATAATATATATCAACCAAATTGATATAACTTTGCGGAATTTGAGGGTTTAATTCAATACATTTGAGGTAATTTTTTTCAGCTTTTTCATCATCACCCACATTTGCATAGCACAAACCCAAATTGTTATAAATTTCGGCATTATCGGTTTCAACTTCCGCAATAGCTGTAAACAAGTCTATTGCACCATTATAATCTTTCTTTTTAAAACATTCTAAAGCTTGTTCAAGTTTTTCTTTCATTCTATATATCCTTATAAAATACCTCAAGAGGAACGCTCAAAGCCTTTGCAATATCGTATAAAACAAGGCATGACGGCGTTTGTTTGCCGGCTTCCAAATTAAGAAGTGAATTTGTACTGATATTTGCCATTTCTGCAAGCTGTGCTTGTGTTAGTTTTTGCCGTAGCCTTTCAACTTTTATGTTAAATCCTAATGCTTTTACTCTTTCATCTCTCATAGTTTGATTATTACATGTTGACATTTATTTTACCATATAGTATAGTGTAGATATATACAATATATTGTAGTTATAGGAAGATAATTATGGATTTGAATGATATTGATAATGAGCTTAACAGAGCAATAGATATTGCATGTGAAGTATCTGCACTATTGTCAACAACGGCAGATGCTTGTGAGAATAATGATTTAGAGCAGGAAATCCCGCTTAGGATAGCTTATGAAAAGCAGGATGAGCTTATTGATATACTATATACCACAAGTTCTAAAGTTTTAGTTAAAAAATTATCTTAACATTTTATAAACCTAATGTCATGTTATCATCACCGTTACCGATATTTTTGATAACGGTTCTAGTATTACCTTGAGCATCAAAGCTTTTCGGTTTCATTATCATTTTGATTTTGTCAGCATAAATTGTTCTTACGCCTTGAGTAATACTTGAACGGCCTGTAAAATATGCTTCATTAGGTTTGTTATTAGAATCTGATGTCGGGTACAGTGTAACTTTTGGCCCTACAGCGTAATAATCTTGATACCAAATTCTTACATTCCCGCTGGCATTAAATATTGCTTTTTTTTGATTGTATTCCTGATATGAAGATTTTAAGATAAGTTTTGATCCATCATCTGTAATTGCGGTTGATGTTGTATTACCATAGGCCGTTACAACATCTTTTGTTGCTTCATAAACAAATTTGTCAGCATAAGATTCATTATTTTCTTGTTTTACTTTAGCGTTGCCGATTAGGACAAGTTTTTTTAAATCACCGTTTTTATCTGTTGTAATTTCAGCAGAATTTGAAAATGTTTCAATGTCTTTGTATTTCATGGTAACCATGCCGTTTGCTGTCATTACACCTGTTTTGGTATCATATTCCTGAACATCTGCGTTTATTACGACAACCGGAGTTTTACCGTCAAATACAACAGACTGGGTATCTCCTTCTGCATGAATAATTTTTGTAATCAAGGAAACCTTCAAAATATTTGCCTTAACTTCTCTTTTTTTGTTCTTTTTTATTTCAAAAGCATAAGGTTTGTCATAAAAAGTTGCAGTATCCAGTTTTGAATCTTTTGTAACATTTACATCGGCTTTATCTCCGACAACTTTTAAATCATCAACAGTAACTTTTACATCACCGTTGAATTTTATTTTGCTGTCCTGCTCTTGGTATGTCTGTTCTTTTGATTCAATAATCAAATCAGAGGCCTGAGCTGTGATTCCCGCTAATACTAATAATGATACAAATCCAACTAATAATTTTTTCATACTATTTTTTATCCTCATATACTTTTGAAACGGTATTTCCTGTTATCTTAAATTTGTCGTATTCAGGGCTGATTATAATTTTTTCGGCCGTTGATAACAGTTCTTTTCCTTTTTGGATTTTTATATGACCTTCCGCAACAATCGGACTGTCTGAATTTATCCAGTGAAGCTTGTCTGCTCTTAATGTTATGCCATCTTTCATAACAATGAATGTATCCTCATATAAAGTAATATCACCTTCTTTTGAGTTGTATGTACCTTTTGAGGATTCAAAACTCATAGTTACTTCATTATCTTTATAAAAATTACCTATAACCTTATTCAACTGGGCAATACCCATGTTACTGTCCCATTTACCTGTATCACTGTAAATTTCCCAATATTTTGTATCATCTTTGGTTTCGGTTAATATAATACCGTTTACCACAGCTTCTTGCTCTTCACTGTTTGCAACTTGCTTTCTGTTAAAGTCGTGAGTTAATATCAAAGCCGTGATAAATGCCCAGGCTAAAATTCCGACAAGAGTCAGAGTTATTATTATATAAAACCTTTTCTTCTTTGGTAAATTTTTGAAATCCATACTAAGGATTTTAGCACAAATAAAATAATAAAAAACAAAATTCTTAATAAATTCGCACAATTATTTACTTTTGTAATATAATCAGAGGTGTATAAGATTAGGGAAGCAGAGGATAATTATATGACATTAAGATATGATTGCGGAGAAGTGATTACAGCAATGGTTACACCGATGGAAAAATCAGGTGCAATTGATTATGACAGAGTTGAATCTTTAGCCGCACATTTAATAAATTCAGGCAGCGATGCTTTATTGGTCGCAGGAACAACCGGTGAATCTCCATGCCTGACAAATGAAGAAGAAATTGAGCTTGTAAATTCGGTTAAAAGAGCTGTTGCAAATAAGGCAAAAATTATTTTGGGCGCAGGTTCAAATTCAACTCAATCAGCTATTGAATATACAAAATTTGCACAAAAAGAAGAGGTTGATGCTATTTTATCTGTTGTGCCTTATTACAATAAACCTAATCAAAGAGGTATGGTTGAACATTTTTCAGCTATAGCAGACTCCACAGATTTGCCGATAATTTTGTATAACATCCCCGGCAGAACAGGAGTTGAAATGCTTCCTCAAACTGTTGCGTATTTGGCAAATACTCATAAAAATATTGTCGGGTTGAAACAAAGCTGTGCGGATATGGATAAAATTACAGAATTAAAAATGTTATGTCCTGAAGATTTTGTTATTTATTCGGGAGATGACAGCTTAACATTACCTATGATGTCAATCGGTGTTCACGGAGTAATTTCTGTAGCATCACACTTATTTGGTTCTGAAATAAAATCTATGATAAGAAACTTTAAATCAGGCGAGATAATTGCTGCACAAAATATGCACAAAAAATTATTCCCTGTATTTAAACAATTATTCACAGCACCTAACCCAATCCCTGTCAAAGCTGCATTGGCATACAAGGGCTTAATCGAAGAATATGTAAGAAAACCTTTGGTTACATTGTCTGAAGACGAAAAAATCAACTTATACAGAGTCATTGACAGTGTAAATGCAGAACTAAGCCAGTTGGGTTAGTTTTAAATAAGCATTTTGACGCTATTGTTAAAGTAATAGATTCTGAAACAAGTTCAGAATGACAAAATTAATATAAAGTAGATTGGGATTGCTATCCCGACATTAAATAAAAATCAAAAGTAGACAGTTAGTATAAAGAGGGTAGAAAATTGAAAAACAAGATTATTATGTTTTGGGTGATTGTAGCAATAGTCATTGCAAGTATCTTTGTAATCTACAAAAAACCTACAAAACTGGGACTTGATCTTGTAGGCGGTTCAAGAATTATGCTTGAAGCCAAGACCACAGACTCAGTCACAAAAATTACTCCTGATGTTATGGAACGTTTGCAAACAGCAATCGAAAGCCGTGTAAACAAAATGGGGGTATCAGAAACAAGTGTTGCTCAGGTTGGCGATAAAAGGTTGTTGGTTGAAATTCCTAACGTTACCGATTTAAAAGAAGCAGAAGCATTCTTAGGTAAAACAGCATTGTTGGAATTTAAACAGCCAAAGTTCGATGCTAATAAAAAACCAATGCGAGATGAAAAAGGTATGATGATATGGGAACCGACAGGTTTGACAGGTGAAGATGTTAAAGATGCTAATCTTAGCACAAACCAAACAGGTCAATGGACTGTATCATTAGAATTTAACGGAAAAGGCGCAAACAGATTTGCCGAATTAACTCAACAATTGGTTGGAGAACAAATGGCAATCTTCTTTGACGGAGAAGAAATTTCCGCTCCTGTTATTAGAGAACCGATATTTGGCGGAAGAGCTGAAATTTCAGGCGGAGATTCTGGTTTTTCTCCCGAAGAAGCTCAAAAGATGGTTAATTTGTTAAAAGCAGGTGCATTGCCTGTACCATCTGATATTATTGAAGAAAACACAGTAGGTCCTACATTGGGTGCTGACAGTATCGAAAAATCAAAATTTGCTGGTTTACTTGGTGTAGGTTTGGTAATGTTATTTATGATAATGATGTATAGATTACCGGGGGTTATTGCAGATGTTGCCTTGATTATCTATGCATTAATATTGTTCTCATTGTTCAAGATAATTCCTGTAACATTAACATTAGCAGGTATTGCAGGTTTCATTCTGTCAGTTGGTATGGCAGTTGATGCTAACGTTTTGATTTTTGAAAGAACAAAAGAGGAATTAAGAGCAGGAAGAAACTTGTTTACGGCTATCAGTTCAGGTTTTGACAGAGCTTGGACAAGTATTTTCGATTCAAACATGACAACGATTTTGACCTGTGTAATTCTTTATTTCTTAGGTACAAGTGTTGTTAAAGGTTTTGCCTTAACCTTGGCTCTTGGTGTTATGGTTTCTATGTTTACGGCAATATTTGTAACAAGAAACTTTATGCACTTGGTATTCGGAACAGGGGATTTGAAATATCCCGCATTGTTCGGTTTGTCTAAAGACGAAATAGGCAAGGGCTTTGAAGTACAAGAAACTAAACGTGAAAAAGCACGTTTTGGTATTTTAGACTAGGAAAGTTGAGGTAAAAAGAAATGTTTAATTTTAAAGACGGACTAAAGGTCGTAAAATATAGAACAGTTTGGTTATGCTTATCAGCATTACTTTTATTACCGGGTATTGTTTCAATGATTTATTCAACGGTTACATATCCGACACATTCTCCGGTAAAAGTCGGTATTGACTATACAGGCGGTACAATTATGCAATATGCCGTACCGGATGAAGTTAAAAATTCACAGGTTGCAACAACTCGTGCAGATTTGGAAAAAGCAGGTGTTACAGGTTCTTACATTCAAATATTGAATGTAAATCCGACAGAAGCTAACAAAAATATGAAATCAATAATTTCTGTAAGGACAAAATTTATTGATGAAGGTTCTGATACTGCAGCAAAAATAACTGAAACAATAAAGAAAGAACATAAAGATGCTGAATTAATTCAAGTATCTTCTGTTGGTCCTACTTTGAGTTCCGAATTATTTAAAAACTCAGCAATTGCTCTGATTATCGCAATTTTGGGTATTATTATGTATATTTCAATTCGTTTTGAATTTAAGTTTGCGGCTTGCGCAATTGCAGGTTTGATTCACGATGTAGTCTTTGTATTAGGTGTATTTTCACTTTTAGGATTGTTCTACAACGTCGAAGTTGACGGATTGTTCTTAACGGCGATATTGACGGTTATAGGTTATTCTGTTAATGATACAATTGTTACTTATGACCGTATAAGAGAAAATTTAAGATACTATGGTAAGAAAATGTCATTTGGTGAAATTGTTGATGCTTCAGTAAATCAAACAATTACAAGAAGTATCAATACATCATTGACAACCTTCTTAACTTTAGCTGCATTATATTTCTTCGGTGGTGTTACAACCAAAGATTTCGTGTTAGCTATGATGTTAGGTGTTGTAATCGGTACTTATTCAAGTATCTTCTTCTGCTCAATGTTAGTTGACTTGTGGGAAGAAAAAAGACAAAAGAAATTAGCCGCAGTTAAAACTGCACAGTAAACATAGATAATATTCAGTTAAAAGAACCCAATTTGTTATAAACCAAATTGGGTTCTTTATTTTAAACATATTATTTGCAAGTATAACAAATTTGCTATATACTATTAAATTATGAGTGATAATCTTAAAAAATTAACATCTAAAAATCCAAAAGATTTTGAAGAAGTTGCTTATAATCTTATAAATACGCCTGATGTTGCACTTTTTGGTCAGTTGGTGGAAAAAGAAGATTTTTTATTTGATTTTGTAAAGCAAAATGTTGCTCAACGTCTTGAAAAACAGTGTAATTCTTCAAATTATCTAAACTTGTTAAAACTTTTAAAATATTATTCCCCGTCTTATGAAGATTTTATTATATCAACGCTTGTAAAATATGCAGATGAAGATTTGACGGATAAAATGCTTGAAATATTTACAAACGGCACTATTGAAGAAAAAACATACTGTGCAAAATATTTCTCTAATGTAAAAGATACATTGGCTCTTGATTTATTAAACAAATATGCGTTTGATGAAAACAACAGCTTGAGCACAAATTGTGCATCAGCTCTGTCTAAGATTGGGGATAAAACAAGTCTTAATAAGGCATTACAAATGCTTGATGATAATGATGAATTTACAAGATTAGACGGAGTGAAATTTTTGGTTTCATACGGAGCAAAAAATACTGTTAATAAAATAATTGAAACAATGAAAAAATCCTCAATGGCTGAAAATATTTCAGGAGAAATACCTTATTTAACAGATTTGTTTGAATTGTATGAAAATAACCATACGGATTGTTTGTATGTTGTAAATACAATATTAAATGCGCTGGGTGAAATATTAGGTCTGTCGCAAGTATTTGATTTCAGACTTTATGAATTTTTGGAAATGTTAATAAATTCCAAAAAAAATTCTCAAATCGCAGCAGTATTATTAAATGCAATTGACAAGTTTGAAACTCTAACAGAAAACGACGAATATCTTTTTGATGAAACAAAGGATACAAAACAGGAAATTTTAGATATAAAAAATCTTTTAATGAATGCAGATGCCGGAGAATTATATAATCTTATAGATAATGAGTTAAAACCTGACAGTTTATTTGTATATACGGCATTAGATTTTACAGAAAAAGAAAATGAGGTACGCAAGCTCATTTCCTGCGAAAATCCGACAGTAGTAATAAGAGCATTAGAGGTTTTAAAGCAGCTGGATTCTTTAACAGAGGATGACAGGCAAACCGCATTGAAAAATATAAATGATGCAACAATAAAAAATATAGTATCAGCAATATAAGAAAAGGAGAAAAATATGTTTATTATCAGATACGGAGAAACTGCACCTGACGGTTATCGTCACATGTCAGAAGAAGAAATGGCAGAGGATTTTTTGGCACTTGATAACAACAACAATTACATGATTTCTAAAAATGAATGGATGATTAATTTTATCAAAATGTTGGAAAAAGATTTGCCGGCATTGGAAGAAGAAGGTCCAGATGCAATTATGGGTAAGATAGAAGAGCTTTCTAAAGAGTTTGACAAAATTGATACAGACGGTAATTCAGAAATCGATTTTTTGGAATATCAGGAATTTTTAGAAAAGAATATTTTTATCAGCAAATAAAATCAGTAAAAAAACTCCCAAATGGGAGTTTTTTACACTAAATCTTGTTCTTCATCAAATTCCGAGGTATCTATCGGCAGGGAAAATCCGAAGGTTGAACCTTTGTTTGGCTGAGAATTCACAAATACTATTCCATGATGATGTTTTTCAATTGTAGTTTTAACAAGGTGCAGCCCAAGTCCTGTACCTTTAACTGTGTGGGTGTTATTTTCTACCCTGTAAAATCTTTCAAATACTTTCTTTTGAAACTCGGGTGCAATTCCCACACCTTCATCTCGAACAGTTACCGTTACTAAATTTTTTTCAGGTTCCTTAAATAATCTTACAGTTATTGTTGAATTTTCAGGTGCATATTTTATCGCATTGGATAAATAATTTGTTAAAGCTCTTGCGATTGCATCATAGTTGAAGTATAAAAGCGGAATATCCTCATCTTTTTGGACATCAATATTCAGGTTATGTTCTTTAAGCAATACCTGAATTTGAGATGTGCAGGCATCAATAAGCTGTGAAATATCATTTTCACTTTTTTCAAGCTTAGCATTTGAGTCTAACCTTGAAAAATCTAAAATATCATTTACCATACGGTTTAATCTTATAATTTCAGTATTGATTGTTCCGATAAATTCTTTTTGGGTATCATAATCAAATTCGTTGCCATAGTTGTATAATGTGTCAATATAGCTTCGTAATACTGTAACAGGTGTTCTTAATTCGTGAGAAACATTTGAAATAAACTGAGATTTCATTTGATCCATTTCGGTTTCCCTTGTAATATCTATAAGGACAATGATATAACCTACATAATCGTTGTTACGTGTAAACATAGGTGAAATTATGGATTTTAAAATTTTACCTGAAACATTGATATTGAAATATATTGGTTTTGTTGACTTTTCTTCAAGTGAAAGCTTTTTATATTCTTCAATTTTTTCAGTAAAGCAGTATTCCCCTTGAGTGTCTACGTAGTTTTGGATAGTTGTATTTAAGAGTTGATCGCCTTCTAATTCAAGCATTTCTTTTGCATGATTATTTATCAGGGTAACAATGTCATTGTTGTCGCATACAACAACACCATTAACAATACTCATCAAAACAGCCTCTAATTTGTTACGTTCAAGTGTTATTTGCTCAATATTTTCTTCATCATAAAGATTTAATCTCATAGACATATCATTAAATGCCTGAAATAATTCCTGAACTTCTTCGCTGACATCTTTGCCTTCAATTTTGTAACCAAATTCACCTGAAGATATACGTTTAACTCCGTCGTGTAAAATTCTTAATTCTCGTGTTATAAGATAAGTATTTATCAATATTACAAACGCAAATACAAGCCACACAATAACGAATACAAAAAGGATTGAGGCTCTTGCTGTTTTTGAAATTTTACTTGTGATAGAACCGGATAAACCAACGGTAACTGAGCCTATGTTTGTATTGTCAATGACATTTGTCATTGGAGAACTGACCGTTATACTTGGGATTTTGGATTTTGTAATGTTTTTATTTATTGCTTTGTATATAAGCTTTCCGTCAGCATTTCTAAATTCAATAAATATAATATCGTGATGAGATTTCATCAAAGAATCAGAGTGAGTTTTTAAAACCTCAAAAGCCTTTTTCTCTGGAATATCTTTTGTTAATTCAACACTTTCGATTGCAAGAATTTTAGAGATAACCTGTCCAAAATTTTGATATCCTTCATTAAGATTACGCTGAATATTTATTGTGGCAAAAACTGCTATTGCCATAATCAACAATGTACTTAACACTAACCCGAAAATAATTAACCTGTTTTGAGTCGTCAAACTCATTTTCTGATTGCTAACCATAACCCGATTATATCATAAATGTTTGTAAGTGGTTAAATAATTAAAATTTTGTCTGTTAACCTCTCCCAAAATGTAGGTTCTAAGGGGAGGTATAAACTTTTTATAAAGTTAAAAACAATTATTCTTCTGTTCTCTCCCTAACAAGGGAGGGAGCGTGTCATTGCGAGTGTATGTGAGGAATCCAGAAGTAGGGTGCATCGTTTGATGCACCAAAATATAGATGGTGCGGTTAAAACCGCACCCTACAACTAGGATTGGTAATATTATTTACCCCCGCTCAAGATGACGTGTTTTGTCATTCCGAACGAATGTGAGGAATCCAGCTTATTATATCAATACCAAACCTCACCCTACCCCTCTCCTATTCTTTAGGAGAGGGCATATCGTAGGCTATACAAGATTATTCGTCGGCGTGGCAACGCCGACCTACTATCAATACCCACCCTAACCCTCCCTAATAAGGGAGGGAACATGTCATTCTGAGTGACCAACGGGAGTGAAGAATCGCAAAGACTCTCAAGTTAAACCATGAAATCTTTCGCTTATGCTCAAGATGACTGACGGAATTCACTAGGATTGGTAATGTTATTTACCCCTGCATTTGGTCATATACTTTTCGAACCTCTTTTATATCCTGCCACATTAACCACTTTGGAGAACCCTTTTCGCGACTGTCGTTTCTTAGCAAATATGATGGATGAAATATTGGCATCATTTTTGAATAATAAGGTCCTTCAAACCATTTTCCTCTTAGTTTTGTAATTCCCAAATTCGTATCCATAAATGATTTTACGGCAACTCTTCCACACAATAATATAATTCGAGGCTGTAGAATTTCAACTTGTTTATCCAAATATTCTTTACAGGCATCTTTTTCTTCCGGCAAGGGATCTCTGTTTTCAGGCGGACGGCATTTGAGAGTGTTGCAGATATATATATTTTCTTTTCTTGAAAATCCTACGCAGCCTAAAATTTTATCTAAAAGTTGTCCGGCTTTTCCGACAAAAGGCTCGCCTTTCATATCTTCATAGTACCCCGGAGCCTCTCCAACCAACATTAGTTTTGAATTTGGAATACCTGCTGAAAATACGGTATTCGTTTTAGTTTTACATAGAGGACATTTATTGCATTTCAGACATTTTTGTTTAATGTCGTCCAGTTGTTTATCAAAATCTGTTGCCATATTATCCTTCATTTGGAACAAGAACAGAAATTACTGCATTATCAATTGATAAGTATTTTCTGATTGTTTTTTCCAAATCTTCTATTGTTATGCTGTCTAAGTCTGCAAGATAATCTTCTATGAGTTTTAAATCATCACAAACAGTCATATAGTAGCCAATTGTTTCACCAATTTCGGATACTGTTTCCGCTGAATAAGCAAATCTGGATTTTGTACGTTTTTTAGCTTTTGATAATTCTTCTTCTGTGATTTTATTTGTCAATAATCCTGCAAGTTCTGATTTTACAAGCTCAATTGCTTTATCTTTGTAATCAGAGTCAAAATTTGCCTGAATGAAGAAATTGTTCCCGTCTTTGAATTGATAATGTTCAGTACCGATAAAATTAAATATTTTATCAGGTAATTTTTCAATTAAGTTTTGCTGTAGTCTTGAGCTTGTTCCATCCCCAAATATTATACTTATCAAATCAAGGCAAATTGAGGCCTTTAATTCTTTTGCTCTTGGGCATAGCCAACCAAACATCAGATATGAGGTTTGAACATTTGCAACTGATTCTATATATTGCGTTTTTTCAACAGATTTGTCGATTTTGTTAATTCTGTTTTCACCTTGCACTCTATTTGGGAAAGTAAATTTTTCACAAATAGTATTTAAAATTTCCTCGTGGTTAAAATCTCCAACAACAATTGTTGTAACATTGTTTGGTGTATAGAATTTTCTGTAATAATTATCTATGTCTTCTCTTGTTAAACGTGAAATAATTTCCGGAGTTCCGATTACATCACGTTTATAAGGGTGAGAGGTGTACATATTATGATTACATTGGTTATAAACTTTAGTCCATGGCTGATCTTTTCTCATTCTGATTTCTTCTATTACAACGTGGCGTTCTCTTTTATCTGTAACGGTTGTGTCATTTATATCAAAAGGTGCGCCAAGCTCTTCTGACGGAAATACCGGATCCATCATCATGTCTGCATGTAAATCTATTGCAAGTTTAAAATCCTTATCCTCAAATCCTTTGGGTAGAGTAACGTAATAAAAAGTATAATCCTTCCATGTTGCAGCATTAACAATAGCTCCTTTAGATTCAAGCATTCTGTCAAATTCTCCAACTTTATATGTATGTGTGCCTTTAAACATTAAGTGTTCAAGAAAATGCGAAATACCGTTATTGCTGTCATCTTCGTTTATTGAGCCTGTTTTTACCCACGATGAAATATTAACCATATCTCCCTGCTTATGAGCTAAAACAATTTTGTGTCCGTTTTCTCGTTCATATATTTCAACTTCTTTTGTTAAATACGGGTATTTTACTAAAGTTTTCTTCATAATTTCCTCTCTTGTAAATTTATTATACCATAATGCAAAAAGTTTTGTTTAATATATAATTTTGTTATGAACGATATTATAAAAAAAATAAAAGGGGTTGTTATTGTATCCGTGCAGGCTATGCCATCAGAACCTTTATATGCTCAAGACTGCATGACTGCTATGATGAAATCTGTTGTAACAGGTGGTGCAGGAGCATTAAGAGTCGCTGGCGTTAGAGATGTTAAAATTGCAAAACATCTTTTTAATATTCCTGTCATAGGTATAACAAAACCAAATCAAATTCCTAAAAATTGGAAGGAAATAGTTTATATTACGCCAACAGTAAAGGATGTCATATCTTTAATTGATGCAGGTGCCGATATTGTTGCGTTTGACGGAACTCAAAGAAAACGTCCGAATGATGAAAAGCTTGAAAACTTAATAAAGTTTGTTCACGTTAACAAAAAAGTTGCGATGGCAGATGTTTCAACTCCGGAAGAAGGTGTTGCAGCAGCAGAAGCCGGAGCAGATATCTTATCAACAACACTGGCCGGTTATACCATAGAATCTTCAAGTTCGCCATCAGATGAACCTGATTTTGAATTATTGAAACAACTTGTTGAAAAGACAAATAAACCGGTTATTCTTGAAGGTAGAATTTGGGAGCCTGAACAGGTTGATAAAGCCTTTGAGCTTGGCGCTCATTGTGTTGTTATAGGCTCAGCTATTACAAGACCGCAGTTAATTACCAAAAGATTTGTATTCAGAAAGGGAAGAAATTAATGAAACTAATTAAAATATTTCCTGTTAAGTTGATGTCCAATTATGATATATTACAAAATTTGTGCAGAATTATGCCAAAGCAGAATACAATTAAAATGGTTTCAAAATCTGATACTGCAATTATCAATGGTGCGGTAAAAACATTAAAGAAAGGGTGAAGTATATGCGACATGCTCTCGGAATAGATGTGGGCGGAACAAAGATTTATAGTGCAGTAATTGACGAAAATGGCCAGATAATAAGTGATATAGAAAAACATCAAACCCCAAAAACTTTTGAAGATATAAAGGCAACCTTTATTCAAATAATTAAAAAGCATGAAAAAGATGTTGATGTTATTGCTTTTTCAACATGCGGCGCAGTTAATAATGAAAATACGGGTATTGTCGGCTCAACCGGAAATATTGCAAAAGAATATCCGACAATGAATTTTCAATCATTATCAAACAAGCCTGTTTTTGTAGAAAATGATGCAAATTGTGCGGCTTGGGCTGAATACAGAATTGGAGCTTCAAAAGGAACAAAAGTTTCTGTAATGATTACTCTTGGAACAGGTGTCGGAGGCGGAATTATTATAAACAATACGCTTTTGAAAGGTCAAAACGGTGCAGCGGGTGAAATGCACTTTAAAATGTCTATGGATAAACATAGAAAATGTACATGCGGTTCTTGGGATTGTTTCGAAATATACGCATCAGGCAAGGGACTTAAAATAACAGCAGAAGAAATGCTTGAAAATAAAGATGTTACAACTTATGATGTTGTAGAAGGCGTTCAAAAGTGTAACCCTAAAATGCGTGAAATACTTGAAAAGTGGCAAACGGATATCGCAAACGGTCTTATCGGTCTTGCCAATATATTTGATCCTGATTGTATTGTTTTGTCAGGTTCAATGGCGGAATTTGTTGATACAGATTTTGTTGAAAATATTGTAAACAGTGAAATTTGTACAACTCCGACAAAAATTGTTAAAGCTCAGGCAGGCAATTATTCAGGAATGATAGGTGCAGCGCTTTTGGGTTTGGCAAAAGTATAGGAATATCTTATGGGTAAATCCAAAACCAGAATTTTAAGAAAAGGTATAAATAATCAAATAACGAGTATGTCCAGACAACAGGCAGTTGATGAAGCGGCAGTTTTTTTAAATTCAGCTTCCATGAATGAAGCTGTAGATATTATAACAATGTTTGGGCTTAGTGCTGAGGAGCTTTTAGAGGCAGGCGCAAGTTATGAGGCTGTTACTGCCATAAAAAATATATTTATAGAATAATGTTAGAAAATTTGTTTGAAAAAATTAAATTTTGGTATAAGAATTCAAGACCATATACAATCCCGATAACTTTTTTGAGTTGGTTGGTTATCTTTGTATATTCCCTAAAACAAGGCGGTAATATCATAAATGGTATAATAGCATATTTTGGGATTGCCCTTGTTCACTTGGCAACGAATTTGTCGGATGATTATTTTGATTATAGACGCTTAATTAAAAACGGAGATTTTTCAAAAGAAGAAAAAGCAAGCAAATGTCAATATCTAAAAACAGGGCAGGCAACAATAAATGATTTGCGAAATATTATAATAATTATGTTAGTTGTTGCTGCTTTATTGGGTGGTATATTATTTTTTACTGCCGGTTGGAAAGTAATATTTTTCGCTTTTGCTGTTTTGCCGATAGCATTGTTTTATTCATTTTTATCAAGCAAAGGTTTGGGGGATATTGCAGTAATTATTGCATACGGACCTTTGATGTTTGAAGGTGTTTATTATGTTATGACAAAATCTTTGTCTGTAGAAGTTTTAATATTATCTTTAGCATGCTCTGTATTTGTAAATTCAATTTTGTATGCTCACATGCTAATGGATTATGACGGGGATGTTGCATCCGGAAAAACAACCCTGTGTACAAGGCTTGGTACAAAACAAAACGCATTGTATGGCTTGATGTTTTTTTATTTAGCAGGTTATATTTTTATAGGTTATTTTGCATTAAATACAGCAAACTATCTTCTATTTTTGACATTTATTACTATACCTCTGAC
>CACXCI010000070.1 GCA_902766105.1 uncultured bacterium | reverse complement strand
TTTTTCTTTGAAATTCTTGAAGCTAATTTTCTGAAATTAGCAGGGTTTTGAATTGATTCCATATATAAAAGAATTTGTTCAACGTCATCTTCATTTTCCCAGTATTCAAGAGCTGTTTCAGCGTTAACATCAGCTTGATTACCGATTGAAATAAATTGAGCAAAACCTAAGTTAAGGTCTTTCAAGATATTCAAAATACCGCCGCCTAAAGCACCTGATTGAGAAACGAAACCGATGTGTCCACGTTCCGGTAAAGATTCAGCAAAACAACCGTCCATAGAAACTTCAGGCAATGTGTTAACAACACCCAAGCAGTTTGGACCTACACATCTCATACCGTATTCTCTAACTTTAGCTAATAATTGAGCTTCAGCCTCAGCACCTTCTTTTCCTGTTTCTTTGAAGCCTGCTGTAATTATACATAAACCTTTAATACCCTTTTCATGGCATTGGTCAATTGTACTTAATACAAATTTTGCATTAACAACAATAATTGCCAAATCAATTTCTTCAGGAACTTCCAAAACAGATGTATAAGCTTGTAAGCCCTCAATTATACCACCTTTTGGGTTGATAGGGAAGATTTTCCCGTTAAATTTGTACTCTTGTAATCTTTTCATGATGTCAGAGCCGATTGTATGTTCTTTAGTAGAAGCGCCAACAACGGCAATTGACTTTGGTTTCATAATTTTGTCTAAATTTGCTACCATTTTTTTATCCTTTCTCTTATTTATAGCTACATTATATATCAAACATGTTTTTGTAAATAGCTTTCGTATTCATTTATTGAAGATTTTGCTACTTGAACAATTTTATCTAATGTTGATTTATGCAAAGAATAATAATTTATATCCCTGCGCACAACACCCTTATAGGTTTTATTTGCATTAACACTTATGACATCATTTGAATCTCTGCATATAAATAAATCAAACTGTTTTGGAGCAATAAGCCTTCTTAACTCAGAAATAGTAACACCTAACTGAGCAATTACGGATCTTTGCAATTCAGGCTTTGCCTTCTTCCCGAATCTATCGACAAAAATTAAATTTCCATTGAAATTTTGTCCATTATTTATTGCAGGAATTTGCATAGTTGTTTTTCCTCATTTTAAATATCTTATAAATATAACTTACAGTTACTTTTCATACATATATGCTAGTAACCGTTTACAATCCATTCTCTTGCCCTAAATTTTGCACCTAAACTTTTAGATATTTCTTCGCATTTTTCAAGATTTATATGTCTGCCTTTATAGCCTTCGACAACACTTGCTACAACACTTATACCTTCGTCAGAACAAGCTTTTATAAACTTTTTAACCTCATCATAAGCGCCATCAAACTTTGGCTGAGATAATTCATCATACTCTGCACTATTTTCACCGTTTAAACTTACGGAAAATTCATCTACAAGACCTTTTAATTCCGGTACGACATTTCGTTTATATACATAATTGGCATGACCATTTGTATTAACTCTAATTTTTGTACTCGGATAATGCTCTTTTATGTATTTTGAAACTTCTTTTAAAATTTCAAATTTCAACATCGGTTCACCATAGCCGCAGAACACAACTTCGTTTGAATATCTTACTCCGTCATTTTGAGCAGCGCGAAGTATCTCATTATATTGCTGTATCACATCATTTGCCCCAAAATCTTCGCTATCAAGCCATAATCTTTGTCCGACAACATCAGCTTTATCATTACGCAGGCAAAAAATACAATCATTTGTGCAGCGATTAGTTAAATTTATGTATATTTTTCCGTCTAAAGTGTAAACTAAAATATTTGCCATATCACATATCCTTTGACAACATTATCGTACGGACACAATACGATTGCAAATAATTCCGATATTTTTTAAGATATATTTACTCCCAAGGTTTGATTAAAAATTTTATTGCCTTGCCTTGAATATGCTGCTCCATAGCATATTCAACTTTATCTAACGGCAAAGTGTCTGTTATAAGTTTTTCGACCTCAATTTCTCCTGATGCAATGTACTCTAAAGCTTTTCTGAAATATTTTGGAGTATGGTGAAATACACTCATCAATTTCAAATCACCATAGTGCATTTTTGTTGTATCAAAAGTAACCTTAGAACCTGATTTACAGCCTCCAAAAAAGTGAACAGTACCACCCGGGCGAACACAATCGAAAATTTGCTCCCAAATTTCAGGGAGTCCGACACATTCTATCGCAACATCCAAACCCTTTTCCTCATCTGAAAAACTTCTGAAGATTTTTTCAGGATTTGGGTATTTTTTCAAATCAATAATTTCATCAGCATGAGCAAAATCTTCTGCCATTTGCAGTTTAACAGGATTTCGCCCTGCAACTATTACTCTTGCACCCATTAGCTTTGCAACACGGGCAAACATTAATCCTATAGGGCCGATACCTATAATTCCGACACTATCGCCTTCTTTAATACCTGTCCTTTCTGCCCCATGAACAACATTTGCCAACGGTTCACAAAATGCAGCTCTGTCAAAACTCAAGTCATCAGGCAATATTAACATATTTTTTTGTACAATTCTTGCAGGAACTGTAATATACTGAGCATAAGCTCCATTTAACAAATCTAAATTTTCACAAAGATTATATTCTTCTTTTCTGCAATAGAAACATTTTCCGCAAGGAGCAGAATTAGCAGCAACTACTCTGTCGCCAACTTTTATATTTTCAACACCTTTGCCAACCTGCTCTACAATTCCTGAAAATTCATGCCCAAAACTTGAAGGGATTTTTTTTATTAAAACAGGATGACCTCTGCGAAAAGTTTTTACATCTGTTCCACAGGTTAATGCCGCCATAACCTTTACAACGACCTCGCCATCTTTTGGCGGAACAACAGGAACATCTTCATATCTTATATCTTTTGGACCGTAATATCGTATTGCTTTCATATTAAAATTTTAGCACAAAAACTATTTTTCCTTGTATTCAATATCATAGCCAAGAATATCAAGGATTTGCAGAACTTCCTCAAACTTGATTGTTTTTTTAGAAAGTTTTTTTGATATACTTTGGACCGTAACAACATTTACGAAAACTTTATTGAAAAATTTCGGAATTACATATAACAAAAAGTTGAACTTTTCCGCAATACATCATTAACTTATTTTAATATAAGCTTTCATAATCTTATTATCTAAAGTATCATTTATAGCCTTTTGAATTTTTTCTAAGGGATAAACAGTAGACAAGCCGCCAACTTTAACCTCTTTATTTTTTAGCAATTCTAAAGAATCTCTTAAATCAGCAGGAGATGGGGAATAGCTGCCTAAAACAGTAAGTTCTCTATAATAAATTTCGTTATTTGCGTACCCAAAATTGTTTGGCGTGCTGGAAAATACTAAAATTTTACCACCGTCTCTGACGTACTTTAATGCAGTATCAATAGCCTTATCTGAACCTGATGTCATGAAAACACAATCTGCTTTTATACTTTCACACATTTCATTAACACAAAAAGCTTCAATACCGAGATTTTTCAACAAATCTACCCTTGAAGGTATTAAATCTGTGCCAATAACATTCATTCCAAATGCCTTTGAAGCTTGTGCCATAAGTATTCCAATTGACCCTAAACCTATTACTAACGCTGTTGAATTTTTGTTTAAGTTTGCACGTTTTACAGCTCTGACACAACACCCTAAGGGTTCATAAAAAGATGCCTCAATTTCTGTCAAATTTTCAGGTTTTAAATATGCAACATTATGCAAATGCTCATCTGACACAAAAACCAATTCGCTAAAACCTCCGGGACGAATATTCGTTTCTTTAAAATGGCGACACATTGAAACATTACCATTTTTACAATATTCACACTTTCCGCAAGGTATATGATGCGAGGTTACAATAACATCATCTTTCCTAAACTCGGTATCAGAATCAATATCAACTATTTTTGCAACAATTTCATGTCCTAAAACTGTCCCATCTTTTACAAGATTATGCTTTAATTTGACAATATCAGAGCCGCAAAGTCCGCAGCCTAAAACTTTTACAATCGCACCTTTTCTACCGTCAAGTTTTTCATCTTCTCGCTCTTTTACAACAAGTATTCCGTTTTCTATTTGTGCAACTTTCATAAATTCCCTCTTAAATCAAAGGTGGGATTGGTATCCCACCCTACAATATTTTTATGCTTTTGCTTTATTCTTACGCCATTTTTCATAGAATAAAAGAATAAAACATATAACAACACAAATTGCAGTTGAAATCATCCAAAATGCAATTGCGCCGTTCCAACTAAATTTATCAACAACAACACCTGTGCCTGCAGCAGATAGTGCAGCACCTATGTAACCAAAGATACCCGTAAAACCAATTGTTGCTGAGGCTACTTTTTTAGAGCTTGATTCAACCGCACACAACCCCCCGATTAACATTTGAGGGCCTGCGGTAAACATACCTATCATAGCCGCATACACATAATCTAAAGCCTCATAGATTGGTTTTCCTGTCGGATTTGTTGCAAACAAATATAAGCTCAAAATCAGCAGCAACAAGAACACTATATTAACAGGAGTTCTGTTGCCTTTGCACAACTTATCTGATATTACACCTGCCAAAATTGCACCGGCTGAACCAACAAGAGCCAATGAACTTAACTTTGCACTTGCAACAGGCAGAGTATTATTTTTAACCTCAACCAAATATTTGACAAGCCAATCTTCTGTTCCAAATCTGATTATATAAACGAAAATATAAGAAATTGCCAGCATCCAAATAACAGGATTACATAAAATATTTTCTTTTAAAATTTGGAAGTATGAAACATTACCTTTTTCATCTTGCTCTTCCTCAACTACAGGTTCATTATTATATTTTTCAATATCAGGCAACCCGAGAGTTTGAGGTTTGTCACGTAATCTGTTAAACAGCCAAAGACCTGTAATGACACAAATTATTGCAGGAACATAGAATGCAGCCTGCCAACCTAATTTATCAATTACTAAACCTGACAATGCAACAGCTGCAAACACACCGATTTGGTGAGAGGTTGACCAAATTGACCATTTTGTACCACGTTCAGATTTAGAAAACCAATAAGATAAACTTTTTGCAACAGGTGGAAAGCCGCAAGATTGGAACCAACCGTTTGCGCCCCAGAAAAATGCCATAATCCACAATAAAATCGTTGCAGATGGCAACCCAAAGAAACTTACATGTCCCGGAGTTATAAATACTGAACTTAGAACAAAACATATATTACATATCGCAGACAATATCAAAGCTGTCGGCAAAAAAGTTCTTACATTTGCCTTATCTGCTACAACACCGTTTATAAATTTTCCGATACCGTAAGTTACATATAGAGTTGAACCTAAAATACCCAGCTCTGTATTTGACATATTCAAAGCTTTACCCATAGCAGGCAATGCTACTGCAATATTTTTACGACAAAGGTGAAAAACTACATAAGCTATAAAACTTGAATAAAATATTCTCCATCTCCAGTGTTTATACATTGATGCAACTTTTTCGGAATCCTCCATAACAGGTTGTGTTGAAGGTTCTTTAAAAAATGCCCATACTTTTTCCAGCATATTTATCTTCTCCTACTTATTATTTTTTATGACCTGAATATTTCTGGTTTCAGTCAATTCTGTTCTTGCGTTTTTAATTATGTCCCTTTTATCTTCATCAAGGCTTCTGCCGTTAACCAATCTGTCAACAAAACCGGTATTGATTTTTACGGCTTTTTCCAACGCTCCGATTTCTTCTAAAACAGGTTTTATTTCGTTAAAATCATAACCGAAAGTCTGTTTTGAATTATAAACAAGCATATCGCCTTCTTGCGATGTTAACGGAGAGCCGCCCTGTTCAAAATACAGTTTGAATACTGATTTTAAATCCTGCATTTCTGACTGGAGTGTCGTTACTGTGTTTTGAAGTCTTAAATATCTTTCGAAAAGATAATCAACATTATCAAGTTGTTTATTTTCCCAATCGTATTTTTGAATATATAATTTTTTGAGTTTTGGATAAGCAAGAGCCAATCCCATTGTATCGCCCATAGCTCTGTGATGATCTTTTAATTCAACATTAAATTTTTCAGTTAAGGCATTCAACCCGTGAGCTTCCAAATCAGGATAAATTTCTTTAAACATTTGCTGTGTATCAATTCTCTCATTTGAAATTTCTTTATCAAATACCCTTTTTGAAGCCTCATTAATAAATGAAAAGTCAAATATCGCATTATGCGCAACAATCGGATAATCTCCGATAAATTCCATAATTTTAGGTAAAATTTCACTTTCAGTCGGTGCATCTTCGACCATTTCGGGTGTAATCCCGTGAATTGCAATACTTGATTTTCTTATATGTTGTTCGGGGTTTATTAAAGTCTGGAATTGATCTTTTATTTTGCCGTTTTCAAGCCTTACGGCAGCAAATTCTACCATTTTCTCCCTAGTGTAATCCAAGCCGGTTGTTTCGGTGTCCAAAACTATTTCTATTATTTTTTTTCTAGCCATTTTTAATATCCTACGTAGTCTATATAAAGATAATAGCACAAAAGTTTTTTCTATGTTAAAATTTAAAAGATAGAGGGTAAGAAGTTCAGATGTCAAGAATACAAGCTATTTTAAAATTTAATTGAATGAAAAATAGCATGACAATTCTAAATTCAAGACTATAGTAAAAAGGAGTATTGTATGGCAAATGTCACAGAAATAAATGACGAAATGTTTGAAGCAGAAGTTTTAAATTCAAATATTCCTGTTGTGGTTGATTTTTGGGCAACATGGTGCGGCCCGTGCAGAAAATTATCACCTGTAATTGATGAAATTGCGCAAGGTTATGAAGGGAAAGTAAAATTTGCCAAAGTAAATGTTGAACAATCAATTGAAACCGCAAAAAAATATTCCATCAGCGGAATACCATGCCTGCTTATTTTCAAAGATGGCGATGCAGTTGAGCGCTTAACAGGTCTGATGCCAAAATCTACAATCATTTCAAATATCGAAAAACACCTGTAAATAAGGTGTTGGGCGAGAATGCCCAATATACGGATTGAAAAATATTTTACATCAAAGTTTGGCAAGAATACATAACTTACAGATTTTTTAAACTTGAACTTGATAAATGTTTATATTACTATTATTTAACACGTAAAAAATGAGATAAATTAAAAATTTAAGAAAGGGGAACTTATGAAATTTGTATGTACAGTTTGCGGTTGGTCTACAGAATCAGATACTAAACCAGACAGATGTCCGTTATGCGGCGCTACAACATTTACTGAAGTTGGCGGTGAAGGAAAAGTTTACGCTTGCGAACACAAAGTCGGCGACGGTGTTGTTGAAGATAAAGAGATTATGGACGGTTTGAGAGCTAATTTCCAAGGAGAATGCACAGAAGTCGGTATGTATCTTGCAATGGCAAGAGTTGCTGAACGTGAAGGATATCCGGAAGTTGCTGAAGCATATAAAAGATATGCTTTTGAAGAAGCTGAACATGCTTCAAAATTTGCTGAATTGTTAGGTGAAGTTGTTACGGATTCTACAAAGAAAAACCTTGAATTAAGAGCTCAAGCAGAACACGGCGCTTGCGAAGGTAAATTAGCTATTGCAAGACGTGCTAAAGAATTGGGATACGATGCTATTCATGATACAGTCCATGAGATGGCAAAAGATGAAGCTCGTCATGGCAAAGGTTTTGACGGACTTTTAAAAAGATATTTTGCATAAAATTATAACTTTAGATTGATAAAGAACCCTGATTTTGTCATTCTGAAATTTATTCAGAATCTTTAAATCAGGGTTCTTTCGTTAAACATTTGCTCCGCCGTCATTTTTAATCTTATCAAGCACTTTTTTAGAACCTTCTTTTTCCTTCATAAAATCTATGACAAAGTTGGTTGCCTCCTGATCTCTGGCGATTGCTTCTTTTAAAGCCATTACTTTTTCCATTGACAGAGTTTTTATAAATTTATCAGAATTTTCAAACAGGTATTTTTTCAAATATTTTTGAGCCTCGTACTCAAACCCGGGCAAGCCTGACTTGCACGAATACCAGCGGTAAAAATGATGAAGCAGATAAAATTTATCAATAACACCATTTCTCATAATAAACATAGGCTCTGTTTTTAAGCTAAAGCCTTGTTCTGTAATTATTGATAAATAGAGAGCCTCCAGTCCATGTTTTTCACAGATAAAGCCTTCTTCTTCTTTAATTAAATTCAAAAATTTATCGGCATTATCAACTCTGTATATTTTTGTTTTTGCAGCTTTTATATAACCCAAAATTTCATCAGGGTTACAATCAGTCTTTTTTGCTATCGCATAAACATTATTTTTTACATCATCTATGAGCTTTAAGGTTTCACTCGTAATAATTAAATCAGCGCCATTACCGATTACGCTTTTGGATGTTTTGTTGGTATAGCTTCTTTTAAGTGTATCTTTTAAATTTTTTTGAAGATTTTTCTCTTTTTTAGATAAGAAAAAATATTTGATTTGCTTAAAAATATTGCTCATAGTGAAAATTATATCTCTCTATGAGCAATATTTTGACATCTGTTTGAAGGATATTTACTAAACCATTATATAATTTAATAGCGTTCTTACCCCAACACCTGTTGCGCCTTTGCAAAATTCTTTATGAGGACTTTCTAAAAATGCTGTACCTGCGACATCAAGATGTGCCCACTTAACATCATCTGTTACAAACTCTTTTAAGAACATTCCCGCAGCAGAAGCTCCTCCATAACGAGTTCCTGTGTTTTTCATATCGGCAATATCGCTGTTCATATTATCACGATATTCTTGCCACATTGGAAGCTCCCAGAATTTTTCACCACAATATGAACCCACTTTTATAATATCTTTCACCAAGTCATCACTATTACCCATAATACCGGATGCTGCATTACCTAAGGCTACCATACAAGCTCCTGTCAACGTAGCAATATCAATAACCTCATCAACACCTATTGTACAAGCATAACATAAAGCATCTGCAAGGGTTAATCTGCCTTCTGCATCTGTATTATCAACCTCTATAGTTTTACCGTTTTTGGCTGTCAAAATATCTCCAGGTTTATAAGCATCACATCCAGGCATATTTTCGCAAGCAGCAATAATACCGTGAACTTCTACTTGCGGATTTAATTTACTCAAAGCCTTCATTACTCCCAATACACAAGCCGCACCTGACATATCATCACGCATTGTAAGCATTGAAGATGCAGGTTTTATATCCAAGCCGCCGCTGTCAAAACATAGACCTTTACCTATAATTGCTATACGTTTTTTAGGATTAATAGGAGTATATTTCATGTGTATAAATTTAGGAGGCTGCTTACTTCCTCTGGCTACAGCAAGAAAAGCCCCCATTCCTAACTCCTTAATTTCATTTTCATCATATACAACAGTTGTTACACCGTCTATATTTTTTGCAATTTCAGCCAATTTTGTCGGAGTCGCATAAGCCGCAGGCTCATTTGCCAAATCTCTGGTAAACTGCATAGACTCAGCCATTGTTTTTGATATATCCACAACCTCTTGTGATACCTGTGATATATAAATTTCAGAAATTTTATTATCCTTTTTGGTTTTATATTTGTCAAAACTGTAATTAGCAATATAAGCACCAATAATCGCAGGTATACTGTTTGTTTGATTTGAGGTTATATCTATTGCTATACTTTTAGCCTTCAACTCTAAGCATTTTTTTACGGCTTTTGAAATATTTTCTCTTATTATATTATTATCCAGCTTGTTTTCATCACCAAAACCTATGGTTAATATATATGTTGAAGGGCATTTCTTATGAGTATGCAAAAGAAATACCTCACCTGCTTTTCCTTTATATGATTCCGGTAAATATTCATTTACCAATTCGTGAGATGTTGATTTGCCTTCAAATTTATTTACAATAAGCACATCACATTCAACGGTTTTTAAATTGTCCGCAATTTTAATTTCCATAATATACTCTCCTTTATTTTCAAATTTATTATACCATTTTTATAAATAATAGGAAATTATTAACCGTTAAACCAACCATCAGGAGTATTTTTATTCGGATTTTTTAGAATTTAAAGATTTTATTGCATAAGAACGCAAATCATACGCCTGAGTATTTTCTGGGTTATATCTTATTGCATCATTCAAATCATCAATTGCCTGAAGATACATTTCCAATTTGCAAAAAATTATTGCTCTTGTCAGATATTTTTCAGAATCATCAGGATCTAATTCTATCGCCTTTGTCAAATCCTGTTCTGCTGCTTTCAAATCACCTTCAGATTTACTTAATAATGCACCCCTTGCATCATAATAATCAGCTTTTTTTGAGTTTATCCATATTGCTTTGGTATAATCTTCTATTGCCGATATATTATGAGATAACCTTTCTTCCGCAATCCCTCTTTCATAATATGCTAAATCATTTTTAGGATTTATTTCCAATTCTTTTGTAAAATCCATAATTGCTTCTTCATATTTTTTCAATCCTAAATATGCAATCCCTCTGTTATAATAAACCCTTTGAAAATTTTTATTTAATTCTATAATTTTTGAATAATCTTCAACGGCACCTTTATAATCTTTTAAATAAAATTTTGCAACACCTCTGTTATTATATGCTTCAATATTTTTTGGATTTAACTCAATAACTTTTGTGTAATCCTCTATAGCACCTTCAGCATCTCCATCGTTGCGTCTTGCTACACCTCGGTTGTAATATCCCAATTCGTTATCTGGCTCTAATTCTATAAATTTAGAAAAATCATCAACAGCATCTTTATAACGCTTTAAAAGGACTTTTGTTGTACCTCGATTAAGATAAGCATTTGAATTTTCCGAGTTGATTTCTAATTCTTTTGTATAATCTTCAATAACTTCTTCAAACGCATTCAAATTAGATTTTGCAATACCCCTGTTATAATATATGTTTTCTTTACTCGGATCTAGTTCAAGTGCTTTTGTATAATCTTTTACAGCTTCTTTAAAATCACCGGACAAGAATTTTGCATTACCTCTTTTGGCATACACATCAGCATTTTCAGGATTTAACTCCAAAGCCTTGGTATAATATTCAATCGCAGTATCATACTGTTTTTCATCAAAACTGGTTTGAGCAACATTTATCAAGACTGCTTCTTTTTTTTGCTTACGAGTTAACCTTGCACCATATACACATGGGGTACAATAAGCCGCTAAAAATCCTGCCAGTAATAATATTGTAAAGATTTTTCTTTTCATAAAATCACCAAAATTGTAATTTGAATTATTACAATATGTTATAGATTATTACAAACAACAAAAATTGTCCAATTTTCAATTTCTTAACCGACAGTCAAAACTTATAAAAAAATCGCATTATAAAATTTTTATTTAACTATCAAGCAAAAATAGGGTTATTAAAATTTTGTAAAATTTTGTAAATTTGCTAAATAAAATACACCTATTCCCTAAAGATTTTACGAAAAATACCGACAACAGAAATATATAAATCAAAGGACAATAGGACTATGCCCAAAAATATTGATGATAAATTCAGATTTGGAATATTAAAAAAAGAACGTAGTAAGTACGGCGCCGCAGGAATCACTATGGATAACTTACCTGACGGCTATATTGAACAATTTAACGAAGCTACCGTTGACCGTGCTAAAACATTGAAATCAAAACACAAAGAAAAATATTCTGATGAATATTATCTTCAAATGGCTAAACAGCTCGAGCTAAGGGATATGATAGGCCGATTATTAAAAAATCAAGAAAGGCTGAATTTCTCTAACGCAATAAACGATATTCAATGGGCGCAATACTCTTATGAAGAAATTATTCAAATGGAAGAAAGCGGAGTCAAAATTCCCGAAGAAATAGTAGCATGGGCTCATTCGCAACAACAAGCCGATGAAACTAACTATGTGATTTTAACAGAAAATGCTGAGGCTGAAAATAATTCAACAACAGAGGGGACTAATGGGACAAATGATATAAATGAATTAAAAAAACGCTCCATGAAGGATATTGCTAAAATAGAAAAAGCGGAAAAAGAAACCGAAAATCTTCTAGTTCAATATAATGAAAAATCAAAAGCAGCTAAACAAATACAAGAAGAAAAAGAAAACACCTATAAAGATAATATTGAAGAAATAAAAATTCTTACCGATGAATGGAAGTCTTTGCACGACAAACAGAAAAATGGTACAAAACTCACAACTGAAGAACAAAAACGATTTGAAGAGCTTGGAAAAGCTTTAAACGGTAAAGACGGCAAATTTATGAGAGAAATTCAAGCTGATAATATTGAATTAGACTCCTTTTTAGACAGTCTTGACGGATTAAAAAGCGGAATAGAAAGCAATAAACATATTGCGCAAGAAACTATCCAAAATGCAATTCAATTGAGTGATATGGAATCAAAAATATATACTATACTTCCCAAAATAAACCTTAGCAGCAGCAATGAAACTTTAAACAATCTGCAAGAATTTGAAATTTCACCTCTTGCAATGAAAGAAGGAAGGGATTTTGAACAATATACAAACAGTATTGCTCAAGATTTAGAAAGCGAGCCTAATACAAAGCTTGCTAATTTTGCAGCAGATTATTCTACTCTCGCAGACCAAGCCGAAAACAATACAAAAGCAACAATGGGTGATGATTTCGAAAAATCAGAAGCGGAAAATGAAAATAAGACTCAAAAAAACAAGTATGAAATAGATAATATGAGTTTTACATTCACCAACGCATTTAACTCAGCAGCAATTACAGGCAGAGCAACGGTAGACCTCTTATCTTCCAAATCAGACACAGAAGAAACAGCTGAAAAATTAAAAAAAGATAACCAAAAATCGTTGAAAGATATCATAAAATTAAATATGGAAAATAAAAAAACAGAAGCTCAACACGAAAACTATATGAATGAAGAAGAAGAGTTTCTTGCACAACTTGAAACCATCAGAGAACAAGAAGCTCAAACTCAAGCTTCAAAACAGATGGCAAACACAACCGAGCTTCCGGAAGAAACAGAAGAAAATAATGACACTTCAAAACAAGATATTCTTGATAAAATTTCCGATACCGATAATAAAGATCAAAAGCTTAAAGAAAGCACACAAAAGGCATTATTAAAAGGTATCGTTTCAAATACAAAAATAGAAAAAACGTCAAAAAACCTGTCTAAAAACATCTCAGCATTATCAAAAATAAACGATAATACAATGGAAGTAGCCGCACAAACCTCCTTCATCGGCACAGGAACATTTGCAAAAAGCTACATAACCTTAGCAATCGGTCAAGCATTGATAGAAGCGGGAGTACCTATGTTACCCAATCCTACAACCCATGCTCAAGGTGTAGGTATGATTGTTGCAGGAGATATTTTAACAAATCAAGCTGCACGAGAACATACATCAGGAGCTGTTGCAATAGCAAGCTCTGTTATAGGAATGAGTGCCTCCGCTGCATCTAAAGAGACAGGCTCAAATGCACAAGACAAGGTAAAAGAAACAGAAAAATCAAGTAAAAATAATAAAAATTTATTTAAAGAAACCCAAAAAGCAATGGGCGAGCAAGAAAGCACTAATATAAACGGAAACACAATAAACGAAAATAATACAAATAGCTCTGCAACCGGCAACACAACAAATTTAGAGCAAAACAACCAAATACAAAATTCTAATTCCCAAGAAAACGAAGAAGAAAATAAAATTGCACCGACAGAAGAAAATACCGAACAAACAACAAAAGCACCTGAGAATAACGATAATGAAGCAGTTTCAGAAGAAAAGAATGAAGAAAAAAATAACAATGAAGATACTGAAACTCAAGGGAAAAATCAAAAAATTAATAGCGATTTACCAATGGGATTTTCTGCCGCAAACTCAGTCATTGCTACAGCAATTACAATTGGTGCCACCTCAACTCTTGACAGTCAACAGACAGAAATTAACAAAACCGGAGAGGCTTTGGAAAAAGAAGCAAAAAACAATGAAAAAACCTTAAAAGAAGCTGAAAAACAAGCAGCTTTGGCAACAAGTAAACACGAGGTTTTATCAGCAGAAGCCGAAAATATCTCTGCACAAGTTGAATCAACACAAGCAACCGCAGAAAATACTGATAATATAGACGAAATTACAGCTGCACAAAATACAACAGAAACTCTTGCTACAGAATATACAAAAGTTCAATCTCAAGATGAACAGGTAACACAAGATGCCGACAAAACGATAAACAGCGGAGTTATACAACTGGCAAAACTTCAGAAAAACAGCAACAACCTAAGAAAAGATTTAAAAGATTTCAACTCAAATATATCAAATCACTTGGATATAGCCACAAAGACACTATTTATTGGCACAGGCACCGGAATGCTTGGGGTATCGCATATAACAACAGGCGCAAACATGATAACTTCAGGAATTCCATTAATGGCAAGCTTCATCACAAAACCTGAAGGTCTGGCACTTGTTGCCGCAGGAAATCAGCTGACATCCATCGGCACTATGGAAGTCCAAACGGGGGTAATAGCTGCAGCTTCAGCTACAGCAGGTTTTGTTGCAAACAATGACGCTGAAACAACTGCTGCAGCAAATTCGGCAATAGAAAGACTTGTTACAACAAATGCGAAAAATACAGATAAAGAATTAAAAAATCTTACCAAGGACCTCAAAGAACTTACCCCAAGCGAAGAAGAACCTACAAGTAACATTGAAAACAAAAATGAAGAAGAAAACATTGTTGAAGAAAATGAAGATACTGACGAAACAATACTTGCAGCATCTGCATCAACAAACGCAAGTATCATAAGCAGCACTGAAACTGACGACAAAGCAGACAAAAAACTTACAAGATTTAATCAAGAAAGTATAATTGAATCACGCAAGAAAAAGAAAAAAGTTTTAGCTGTATCAGCCTCTTCAAAAAACAGAGGATAAATTTAAAAATGCATAATTTGAACATCCCAAAACTTTGAAAGGGCATCATATATTTCATTTACTTTATCTGTAATCTCTAACAAAACTATGCCTTTGTTTACACATTTATATTCTCCTATACCATGCAAGCCCAGCCTTGTTTTTATGGTACAGCCATATTTTGTTATGATTTCTTGAAATTTAACCGCTTCTTCTATTCTGTTTTCAATAGATACACCAATTATTGCAGTCATAAAAACTCCTATTTATAAAATTTTAATCATTATTTCCTAAAAACAGGATTTTATAACTACCCATAAGACGCATATTTAAAAACAACAATTATCAGATATCCAGCTCCATAAAATCGTCATCTTTTTTATAGTTTTTATGCTTAGTTCGAATTTTTTTATTTTTAATTCTCGATTTTTCCGGAATATTTTTATAAGCATTATCTACAGATACTTTTGTTATAACCTGATTGTTTTTTCTGTCATAGAAGGTTAACCAAAATTTTCTGCTCAAATTATCTACAGCAAAAGAAACTTCTGCGGCAACTTTTTCGCCCGGTTTAATCTGCCTAAACATCAATTTTGTATTTCCAAAAATCGACGGACTAAATTTTGCATTATAATCATTAACCAAAGCCATATCAAAACCTGATAAAGTTTTATCAGACATATTAGAAATCAAAACCGATAGAGTAATAGTATTTACCTCTCCAAAAGGATCTTTGCCGTGCTTAACATCATTTATATTTATTTTTAATCCATCATATAAAATTTCTTCCTGTTTTAAGGCTTCTTCCTTATATACCGGCAATTCAAGAGGTGTAACAATTTTAACTTTTATCTCATCCCCGGGAGCTATCAAAACATGATTTCCCTTTCTCAGCAAGGCAACTGCTAACCCTGCGGCACCGCCAATTGCAGCGCCTCCGGCTAGAGTATAACCTTGAGAGGCAATTGCAGCTTCAATACCCAACCAATTTAATGCCATAAAACCACCTACAGCACCACCTGCAACGGTATATCCCAAATCTTGTGCAACAACCTTTGCTCCTTCCGCAACAGGATGTAATTTTGTTGACATAGAGCCTTCTATAGGTATTTCACGCCCATCAGGTGTTACTAAATAATCAAAGCTCAGGTCCATTGTAGCGGCTTTTCCCATTTTTCCCGGGGCGGTTGTTTTTGTTAATTTTCCATGAGCATGGGTACCTTTAGGTATTATAATTCCTTTATCTCCATACACATCATCTGTAACCTCCGCAAAAAATTCATCTCCTTCTATCGAAATTGAGGAATCCAAAACCTGTGATACTGTCATATTAATAATTTCTTTTTTATTAAGTTTTTCAATAGCACCGGTAAAAATATCTGTTTGAATATTCTGCATCTGATTAGTTTCCGATACAGATCCGCGTAATGGCTCTGCAGCGTGTAACGAAAGTATATCCAAACACAAAAACGAAAATATTAATATAAAGCTAACTAATTTTTTCATATTAAAATTATATTCCCCAAGTAAAAAACGTCAACTAACCTCGTTGATTTTCTACCTCTTGCGCCATTTCTTCTATTATATTATTAACCTCTGCCTTTTCAAAACCGGAGCAAGAATTCCAAATTAAAGTAGGCTTATTTTCTTTGACCAACGGACTTGGAAATTCGTTACTGCACTCACCTTTTAACATATTTTTTGACCCGTCAACACAAGATGTAAAATATTTACAGCAGCTGCATATTTTTAAAGTCAAACCATAATCTACCATAGTAGATTTCAACTCCTGAAGAGCATCAATCATTCTAAGATGAGGCGAAGTTGTGTATTTTTTATTTTTGTATATAAATCTTATTTTTGACAATCCGCTTTCTGTTGAAATAAACTCTAATTTACAACCTCTGTCACCATGCTTTGTCTGAACTATTACATCAATTGCGAGTTTATCTGTTTCTTTGTCAGAGGTAGCACCTATTTTTTTCAACAAGCTTCTCATAGGAGGGAAATTTTTGATTATATGACCGATAGAATATACCGGATAAAACAGCAACATAATAGTTTCTTTAGTATTTAATTTTGCATTAACAAGACTAATTCCAAACACCGCTAATAAAACAGCTGCACTAAATATTACAGTATTGCACTTAACGATAAACGAATAATTGTATGAGTAAAAAATTAAAAGTGCGTATGCTGCTACAATGAACCATACATTCGGATTTAACAAAGATAAAATATGTTCAATAAACGTTATGTTAATTGTTTTCAAATTTTTAAAATTAGCTTTTAATAGATTAAATCTTTTTGAAATTCTCGGCTTTTTAAAGATTAAATCCTGCCCTAGAACATAGGACTGAATATTAGGATTATACACACATCTGTGACCTGTTTGCGACAACAATAGACTAAACTCCAGCTCGCTGTTTATATCTTTAAAATTAATACCTTCAGTATCATCAAGTACGGATTTTTTTATAATAAACAACCCTGAATCAACTTGAGTTGCAAGTCCTAATAACGATCTTGCCTGTTTAAAGAAATTCGCCTGATATTTTTTTCTTACAGCTTTAATTTTATCTATTATATCCAAGTTTTCACGATTAATACTAAGCTCACCTGTAACAGCATCAGATTTTGTTAAAGAAGCATTAGCCAAAGTAAGAAAATCAGCATCTATTTGACGTGTTCCATCAATAAAAATATAAGCATCAATTGTCGAATCTTTTTTCAACTCTTCCAAAAGCATAGAAACTGCTTGATTTTTACCAAGAGTTCCAACATCTTGAATATTCATGACATGAACAAAAGTGTCATGTTCAAAAAGTTTCTCAGAACCATCGTTACAATCATCCAAAATTGCATATACTTTAAAATTTGAAAGAGGGTAATCCTGCATTTTGAATTGTCCTATAAGCTGCTCAAGACAATCTTTGTGATTATGGCTGTATATAATTACCGCAAAATTATTCTTATAACCATCATATTTTGAGTATTTTCTTTCTATATAAAACGGTTTATCTTTAAGATTGCGCAAAGCCAATACAAACAAATACAAAGTATAAATAATCAAATAAAAGTATATAAGATCTAAAATAAATTCCATAATTTTCCCTCTTACCGATAATTTTAGTAAAAAATCAAAGAAATTTCAAATATTTAATAAAAGACAAAATTTATACATAATAAATATTATTAGAATATTGATAAAGATTCTTATGCTCACTTTGTGAATGTCTAACCAAAGACTACACGACCTTAACGTAGCGAACAATCAATGTTGCCCAAACAGACGTCAAAGAAAATTTTGTTTGAGCGTTAGCGAGTTAATTTTCTTGAGTTTTGGCTTACA
>CACXCI010000069.1 GCA_902766105.1 uncultured bacterium | reverse complement strand
GGAACAGCAGAATGTGCAAGAAATTTGGCTGTAAAATATAGCCTTGAACCTGAAAAAGCATATTTGGCAGGCTTGCTACACGATTGTGCCAAGTGCTTTTCCACTGAAAAATTAATATCGCTAATAGAAGAAAATATCCCCGAGGTTGATGAAATCGAAAAAAGCAACAAAAAAACTCTGCATGCACCGGTTAGTGCTTATGTTGCAAAACAAACCTTCGGTGTGAATGATGAAGAAATTTTATCCGCAATTCGCTGGCATACCTTGGGCAAACTTAATATGACTGATTTTGAAAAAATAATTTTTCTTGCAGATAAAATTGAAGAACGAACAAGAGAAAATTGGTATGCTCAACCTATCAGAAGTTATTTAACAGAAAAAAACGGATTGAATAAGGCTATCTTACAATGCTACAAACAAACTATCAAAAGTCTTGTTGAAAGAGATTTAATGATTTGTCCGCTGACTATTGATATTTATAATCAATACCAAAAAGAATTAAATTCATAGTTAAATGGTAGACTTTAGTCTACCATTGCTTAGTGATTTTGTTTTTATTAAGTAATCTAAAGACATGTATAAATTATTCTAAGTTTTCATGGTACAATCTAATCGAGTAGAGAGGGTAAAAGATGAATTTACTTGAAATTAAGAATAATTTGGTTAAATTGTCATATGAAGAAAGCGAAAACCCGATATTGGGCAGATTTATCGTTCTGGCAGGGAGTAACAAATCTTATGTTGCACAATTTGTTAATCTTAAATCAGATACTGCAAATCACTTTGCAATAGGTAAATTGATTTTTACTTTCACATCAGATGGAGTTGTTGATAATTATGACGGTTCTATACCGAATATGAATGCAGAAATATCATCATTACCTCTTGATGAACTTTTACATCTTTTACCGATTGAAACTCCTATAAAAATAGGAAATCTTGCACAATCTGATAATATGCTTTCTTTGGATGTTTCTATTTTTGAACGAAATCTTACTGTATTTACTCAAAAAGATATTCATCAAAAAACTTTTATCTCAAATTGTATAAAACAACTTTTTCAAATGAAAGAAAAAAGTGTTATTATTGATACCGACAACATCTATGATGATTATGAAAAAATTAAATTGGGTGTTGATTATAAATTACCTCTAAATTCCGAAATGATTGATTATTTATTTGAATACGAATTAGAGGGCGTGGAAGCATCAACAAAAGCTGTTATTCAGGATATTTTTTACGCTGTTCAGCAATATATTAATTCATTAGATTTTAAATTTCTGCCTATAGATAATTTTGTTAACGTGGTTACAAATCAATATAAAGAACTTCAAATGCCGGAATTGGCTCTTTTGAAAAATAAACTTTTAAAATACAGAGATGCAAATATATTTGCAAATACTAAAGATGAAGTTCTTGCTCTTAAAGAAAAATTAGAAGCTAAAAATTGTGTCATCCTTGACCTTAAAGATGTTGAAGACTCTTTGCAAAAAGAAATTATATCAATTGTCCATAACACTTTGAATTCAATTGATAAGTATATTTATTACTTTGTTCCGCTTAATGATAACAATTCTGATAAAAAATTATTAAAACAAATTATCAACCACAACCATATCTTCACAACTATATTTGTAAACAGTTCATACAAATACGCACAAGAATTAAAAAAACACGCACAAAATATAATAGTTTTTAACCCCGAAAATACTAATAATGAATTTGTAGAATTTGGGACATTTATCAATAAACTTAATACCAATGAATGTATTGTTTGTGGGAAATTGACACAAGATGTTCCGTTTATAGTTTTAATGAGCGATATAGAAACAGATTTAACACTTGATGATGTATTGGGAGATAAATATCAATTTATTCCGGCAGCAGATAACACACAAATGGTAAAAATTGATGATTACGGCAACCAAATTCCTGTAGATTTTTCAGTTGAAGAGCTTGAACAAACACCGCCTCTTGAACCGATAACTACTGTTGAACCATCAACTGCTGAACCTAAAATTCAAGATACAGAAGAAATAGTTGAGATAGAGGATATTCAGGAGCAAGAAGAACCCGAAATTGAAAAAATCGAGGAAGAAACAACAGAGGAATTCTCAGATAATATTATAAAACCTGTTGCAAACATTTTAGATGACGAGCAGGATATTTCTGAAGATAATATTGAAATTGACGAACCGGAAATAGCAGAGCCGGATTTGCAAAGCGAAGAATTGACAGAAGCTGATTTAGATTTCATTGATGAAACTCAACCAATATCAGAAGGCGAAGAAATTGTTGAAGGTGAAATTTTGACTGACGACAATTACGAAGAAGAACAACCTCCGGTTGTTCCTATATATTCACCGGATGATAATTCTGATAACGACAAGTCCGCTCTGTATAATCAAGGCGATACCGTAACACACCAAAGATATGGCAGAGGAGTTATTGAAAAAATTATTAAATACGGCAACAAAACATTATGCTCAATTACTTTTGAAAATGTTGGCAGAAGATTACTTGACCCAAGTATCTCTGATTTAACAAAATTAGATTAGAAATAGTTGTCTGACTACTTGATTTTTTTAATACCGTCATTAAATAGTAGATATGATGGTGTTTAATAATCTTAATTATTACGAAGTTTTAGAGGTTAATGCAGATTCGACAGCAGAAGAAATAAAATCTGCATACCGCCGACTTGCACGAAAATACCACCCTGATATAAATAAAGAAAAAGATTCCATAGAAAAATTCAAAATGATAACTATAGCCTATGAAACCTTGTCAAATCCGCAGGAAAGAGAAAAATATAATATTTTAAAGGGTATATTTAAAACTTCTGACACAACAGAAAACACTTCATTCAAAAAAACAGAAGAAGAATATAAAACATCTTCTGCTTCTGATAACAAAAACACAAAAAAGAATTATGAACCTAAAAAAAATCAAACAAAAGTTCAAAAAAGAGATTTTTCAATTTTTAAAACAATTAAATATTTTTTTACAAAATTCAAAAAAAATAAGCGAGCAAAAGATAATAAAAAACCCCAAAAAGGACAAAATATAACAACAGAGGTAACAATAACACCTGAAGAAGTTATTACGGGGAGCAAAAGAATAATTAATATACTGACTACCCAAACCTGCCCGACTTGTATGGGACACCGTTTTATTAACGGTGGTAAATGTGAGGAATGCAACGGGACAGGCGAAATTTCCAAGCGAAAAAGAATAACCGTAATAATCCCGAAAGGAATAAAAGATGGTGCAAAACTACGCCTAAAAGGTGAAGGCGGAATTGGTAAAAACGGCGGCTCGAATGGCGACCTATTCATAAATATAAAAATAGAAACCCAAACAAAAATCAGGACCGACAAACTTGATATTTATTATGACATACCAATAACCCCATTTGAAGCTGCGCTAGGCGAAGAAATTAAAGTCCCGACTTTTGACGGCATAATAAAATTAAAGCTCCCCAAAAACACTCGTTCAGGTCAAAAATTCAGACTGGCAGGACAAGGCATAAAAAAACATGGCAAAATAGGCGATTTAATTATTACGGTATGTATTGAAATTTCTCAAGATTTATCAGATGATGAAATTGAGCTTTATGAAAAGCTTAAAAACTTGTCAAAGGATGATATGAGAAAGAATTTTATCAATGAAAACCAAAATTAACGAAATATTTTCATCAATTCAGGGGGAAGGACCTGTTGTAGGTTATAAACAATTGTTTATAAGATTTTGCGGTTGCAATTTGAATTGTTCATATTGCGATACTGAATTTCAAACAGGTATTGAATATACTCCTCAACAACTATATAAAAAAATTACCGATGAATATAATCTGTCAACATTTCATTCAATTTCTTTAACAGGCGGAGAGCCATTGTTAAATAGTGATTTTCTGAAAGAATTTTTACCCCTGATAAAACCTTTTGTAAAAATATATTTGGAAACTAATGCAACTTTACATAAAAATTTAGAACAAATAAAAGATTGTATTGACATAATTTCAGCAGACATAAAACTAAAATCTTCAACAGGCAAAGATACAATGGCACTGCATAAAAGATTTTTAGAAAGCTGCAAAGGTACTGAAACTTTTGCAAAAATCGTGTTTGACCAAAATATTACAGACGAAGAAATAAATAATTGTTGCAATATAGCAAAAACATACAACATATCTCTAATTCTTCAACCAAAAATGATTGGAGATAAAATGTCAGCAGATTCAGAATTTTACAATGAAATTTTAGATAAATTTATACAAAAATATAAAGATGTAAGACTTATTCCACAAGTTCATAAATTTCTTAACATAAGGTAGCAAAATTTGTATTGTTATGTATTATATATTTATATTCATATTGAATGGAGAAAGATATGCGTGTAGAAACAAATATAAACAACACCAGACCATCTTTTGGAGTAAAAGTTTCAGACAGATTAATAAATTCTGTTAGAGGGTACGTAAATAGCGGTTCTAACAGGCTTAAAAAGAATTATTTATTAAACAAACAACTGGAAAATTACGGTAATTTCGGGCACGATGACTACACCATAGAACTTTTACAAAAAACTATGGGGTGGGATGTTGAATATTCATTAGTTGCAACACGAGCTACCAACAGCAAGGAAAAAATTGTGCTTGCAAAACGTAATACATATAAACAAATTATTGAAATATTTCTAAATCTAAAAAAACATGAATTCAACAAAAAACTCTCTATAAAATCATAATCTATTCTAAAATTCGCTCAGTTTCCGATTTTAATTTTTGAAAAGCTTTTTCCTGCAAATTATTTCCTTTATCCATGTCAGCCTGCCCGCCTGAGTAATCTCCCATTTTTAATCGAACCAAGCCTCTCATAAAATAGCAATCTCCGTTATTTGAATTTATTTGAATACATTTGCATAAATCAACATAAGCAGCTTGTGTACTTCCAATATCATCTTCAACAGAACCTAACCAAAAATACGCATCATCATTTTTCGGATTTAATTGTATAGCTTTTTGAAAATCAGCTATTGCAGATTTTGGACTGTTCATTTCCTGTTTTACCATACCTCGAAGCATATATAATTCCGAGTCTTTAGGATATTTTATTATCGCAGCATCGGCTTTTGTCAATGCAGCTTTATATTGCTTTTTATAATACAGTTCAGAAATTTCTAATGACACATCATCATACTCATTTGCCAAAACGACATTACTACCTGCAATAAACAGAGTTGCCAACAACAATGTACTAAAAATCTTTTTCATACTATTTTTTCTCCTCGCCGAACAATTTATTAGCAATTTGTAAATCTTTCGCAGCACCATCCATATCACCTATATCTAATTTTGCGCAGGCTCTCATGGAATATGCAGAACCATCCTTTGGATCTATCATAATTGCATGGTTATAATCAGATATAGCACCGTCATAATCTTTCAATTCCGCTTTTGAAATTCCTCTCATAACATAAGCGACACCGTCTTTTGGATTAATTTTTATAGCTTCGGTGTAATCCTTAATTGCTTCTTTATTATTACCCATATTGCTTTTTATAGAAGCTCGCCAGTAATATAATTCATAATCCTTAGGATATTTTTTTATTGCGATTTCGCATTTTTCAAGAGCAGAATCGTATTTACCCGAATTAGATAACTTACCAATTTCAGTAATCGTTTTTATTTTATCAATGCCATCTTGTCCATCTGCCATTACGCAAACAGGACTAACTAATAACAAACCAAAGACAATTCCTAATACCGATAAAAACTTTTTCAAAATGAATAACTCCTTAAACACCTGATAAACACATGAAATTATACCATGTTTTTAGTAAGAATACCAGTATTGATGAACAATTTTTAAAATTTACATTTAGTCAAATTTATAGTACGATATAAGTGATAAGGAAGGGTTAATATTATGGCAGTAAGAAAAGTTTTAAGATATGGCGAACCTTCACTGAGAGAGGTGTCTAAAGATGTTCATAAAGTTTCAAAAAAAATAACCGATTTAGTCAGAGATTTACTTGATACTATGTATTCTCAAAACGGAGTCGGGCTTGCGGCTCCGCAAATCGGCGAAAATGTCAGAGTTTTTGTAATTGATGTTTCAACAGGAAACGAGCCGCTAAATCCTATAGTTTTTATCAATCCTAAAATTATTAAAAAAAGCGGAGCAATAAAAAGTAACGAAGGCTGTTTGAGTTTTCCTGAAGCATATACTGATGTAAAACGCTATAAAAATGTTATGGTAAAAGCAACTAATGAACACGGCAAACCTTTTGTTATTGAAGCAAAAGACGGAACGCTTCTTGCCAGAGCAATTCAACACGAATATGACCACTTAGACGGTATTTTATTTATAGACCATTGTATGAACAGATTTGAAGCAGATGCCGTTCTTGAAAAATACAATCTTCCGCATATTGATCCTGATTTACTGATTGACGAAAAAGAATTAGAGGAAGAATTGGCTAAAAATGATTAAGATTGTTTTTTTCGGAACACCTGATATTGGCTTGAAGTCCCTTGATTATCTGAATAAATCAGATAAAATTAACGTTTGTGCTGTTGTAACCCAGCCTGATAAACCCGCAGGAAGAGGACATAAGCTTCAAATGTCCCCTATAAAAAAATACGCATTAGAAAATAATCTCCCTGTTTATCAGCCAAAATCCATTCGTAAAGAACAGGAAATTCAAGCCGAATTAAAAAAATATGAGCCTGATTTTTTTGTAACTTTTGCATTTGGGCAAATACTATCGCAAGAAGTTTTAGATATACCAAAATATGAAACAATAAACCTGCACGCATCACTGCTTCCAAAATATAGAGGTGCAAACCCTATCCAGCGCGCAATTATAAACGGAGATAAAGAAACCGGAATTTGCACTATGATAACAGAACTCGGACTTGATTGCGGCGACATTTGCCAAAAACTTGTCATTCCGATATCTGATACAATGAATTGCGAACAATTGTGGGAAGAAATCGGCGAAAAATCTCCCAAAATGATTGAGCAAACTTTAGAAGGTATCGCCAACGGAACATTAAAACCGGAAAAACAATGTGAAAATGGAGTTTGCATGGCAAAGAAACTGACAAAAGATGAGTGTTTGATTGATTGGTCAAAATCAAACAAAGAAATACACAACCTTGTTCGAGGGATTTGCAGAAGCCCCGGTGCTTATTTTAAACACAACGATAAAATAATAAAAGTTATTGAAACAACTCCGATTGAAGGCACAGCCAAAGAAGGTCAAATTGCAAACGCCTCAAAAGAAGGTGTTGATATGGGTTGCGGGAAAGGTCTTGTAAGACTTATAAAGGTAAAACCGGAAGGTAAAGGAGAAATGTCCGCAAAAGACTGGTATAATGGAATTAGGGGGTAAATATTGATTACTAAAGGAATCAGAGGCGCAATTACAGTTGATAATAACACCGAAGAAGCTATTAAATCTGCAACTACAGAATTACTGGAACAAATGGTCTTATTAAACGAAATAGATAAAAACCAAATTTCGCATGCAATTTTTACCACAACAAAAGATATAAATGCCGCATTTCCGGCAAAATTTGCAAGAATAAATTTCGGGTGGGATAAGGTTGCAATGATGTGTTTTCACGAGCTTGATGTCCCTGATTCCATTAAAATGTGTTTAAGAATTTTAATTGTCCTAAACTGCGAAGAAACTTTTGAACCTAAATTTGTATATTTAAAAGGCGCACAAAAATTAAGAAAATAATAACAAATAAATTAGGTTGCTATATAGCAAATTCCACTAAATGTTTTAAATATAAATTCATCATGTGTCTTATGCCAAAAGATATCAAAGAATAAATATGTAAAATTGTTCAATTATGAGATTCTTCGGGGCAAAATCTTTCGTCATTCAGAGCAAAGCGTGGAATCTAAATATTTTGCCCCTCTGAATGACAGAAAATTATATTTGGGGGTAATTTCTATATAAATCTCTTAAATTATTCACAAATATCTTTACGATATTTCATGCCTGCAAAATTTATAACAGACAAATCTTCATACAAGTAATTCTTTGCTCTGCTAAGAGTTGAGGCACTTCGAGTAAGAACAAAACTGTTCCCTTGCTCTGTTATATACTTGTCATCACCTGTATGTTTAACATTTGATGAAAAATCAATATTTGAAACATCTTCTACAAATTCTATTCCTTTAATTTCCTGAGCAGATTGACGAGAAGTAACAAGAGCAGAAACCGAAGATAAATTATTCGTCCTTATCTGTTCATATTCATCTGCAAATAAACCATTTATGCAAGCCGTAAAAATATCAATCAGATTATCCTCAATCAAATTTAAAACAGCAGCAGAATCATAATCCTGCAAAAAAGACTTAAATTCATTTACATAGAATTTATCCTCAGCAGTCATTGTACAATCTATTCCTAATATTCCTACATAGGGTGTACCTTTTTTTTCAAGAGCATTTATAGTATTTTTCACAACATTACCAACTCTTGAAAGTACTATTTCGGAAACTTTGTAATCATTAACATAACAGCCTGCACCGTTTGTCAAAAATCCGCCATCGCCATCTTGTGCAAACTTATAATTTGCAACAACATTTACAGGTATGGCACTATACCCATCTGTTATGTAATACACCATAAAATTATGTCCGTATGTATATTCTTCAAGCAATACATTGGTTTCACCTCTTGAATACAAAGTATCCAAAAATTCTCTTGCTAATGTCATTGTCGGGCATACAAGTCTGTCATCTTTCCCATTATATTCACTACACTTAATTGTTACCGGGAAATTTGCATTCTTTAACCAATCTTCGGCAAGCTGAACTTTGTCAAAAAAACCAAATTTTGAGGTCTGTGCATGAATTTTATACAAAAACTTTTTCCCTAAAACATTATTTATTGCGATATTACAAGCCTCTTTCACCGGTCCGAATATATTTTGTCCGTTAGATAAGAAAAATGAAACTATATCTGATTTTAATGCTAATTCTGAAATCGGTACTGACAGCGAAATTTCATTTTCAAGCACAAATTTTAAAAGCTCAGTTAAATCATCTTCTCTTATATCCACATTTTCTGTTTTATTATTTTGAATAACGCAACCTGGGGTAATGTATATTTTTTCTACCCCATCATAGCTAGAAAGCTTTTTTGCTAATGCTGAAGCGGCGGCACCCTGACCAATTATTAATATTTTCTTCTTATCTTGAACCATACCTCAATTATACTACATAAAATGAAGGATTTTTGTTAAGTTATTTAAAGAATATAGAAATTATTATGTTATAATTATGACAAAAGAGAAAAAATAATTAAATATATACCAAGTAGAAAGGTATGAAGGCAAAATGGCAGGTTTAGTAAATTTATTATCAAATGTATTTGCACCAAACGTAAACGGAACATCTCCGGTGGTACAAAGATCGGTTAACAACAATCCGTATGGCAACAACCCGTTTGTAAACTATAACGGCAACAGATACAATCAGTATTACGCACAGAATAAACCTGTTAAAGGGGGATATTTTGCAGGCTATTATAACGGGAAACAAAACATAGTCGGCAGAAGGTTATTTATAGAAATTTAATAAAAGTTACAGGTCAGGCAAAATTGCCTGACTCTTTGTATGTACTAATATCTGAAACCGTCTGATTTCATACGCTCAATTACTTCTTGTAATTTTTCATCAGAACATACATAAGAAATTCTAAAATATCCTTGTCCGTATTTACCGAAAGCATCGCCCGGAACTACAACAATACCTGATTTTTCCAGCATATCCTCACAAAATTTAAAAGCCGAATCATATTTTCTTGGTATTGGAAGCCACAAATAGAAGGTTGTATGAGGAATTTTATTATCATCAATTTCCCAGCCCAATTCTCTCAAGCCCTTAACCATTATAGCCTGTTTTCTGCGATATCCTGCATTTGCCTGAACAATGTATTCATCACCCTCAGGAGATGTCATAATATACGCACATGCTTTTTGTAAGGCTTTAAATATGCCGTTATCAATTGTAGATTTAGCTTTTGCAAATCTTGAGATTACATCAGAATTACCGCAAACCCAACCTAATCTCCAGCCTGTGATTGCATAGGGTTTTGATAATGAAAACATTTCAACCGTAACATCTTTCGCACCTTCAAGCTCTAAAACACTGAACGGTTTTTCACTTTCATCAAAATATAAATCGCAATACGCAGCATCTGCAATTAACAAAAATTTGTGTTTTTTGCAAAAATCTACAACAGATTGTATATATTCTTTTGTAGCACTGACACCTAACGGATTGTTAGGATAATTTATAATTACGGCTTTAACTTTTGATTGATTATAGCCTTCTTTTGCCATAATTTCAAAAGTTTCCTCCATATTTGGCATGTAATTATTTTCTTTAGTTAACGGCATTGGATAAGATTTCCCGCCTGCTATCTGAATCATCTGCCCGTAAGAAGCATACCCGGGATCTGGCACCATAATTATATCTTTGTCAGCATCATCAGATTGCGGTTGTATTAAAAATCTTATTAAATTAGCAAGACCGTCTTTTGAGCCTAAAAGTGAAAAAACCTCTTTATCCGCATCAACAACAACACCAAATCTGTCTTTCATTCTTTGCGCAACAGCCTGTCTAAAATACGGTTCACCTCTTGTAACAGAATACGTATGAATATTATCTTCTGTTAAAAATTCTTTTAATTTTTCAATAAGAGCTTCCGGCGGGTTGGCTGTCGGCGCTCCCATAGATAAGGCTATCGGCGCTCTGTTTTTTTTAGTCAAGCTATCTTTTAATTTTGCAGTTTTTTCTTTCAGCTTGACCATAATATATGTATCAATTGACATTGCGTATTCGTTAAATAAATGTTCCATGCTTTCTTCCCTATATTTCGGCTCTTAAATCTTTGCTACTTACAATATTTACCATAATGACAAAATAAAGTCCACCCTTTGACATTTTAAGTAATCCTCAAACGCTAGCCGCCGTGCATTTGCATAGGACCTTCCAGTGATGCTGTTACAAACTGCTTTGTATATGGGGTTTCCTGTCTTAAAAGTTCTTCGGGAGTTCCTTCAAAAACAATCTTTCCGTCATATAACATAATAACTCTGTCTGCGGTTCTTGTTATAGTTGACATTTGGTGTGTTACAACAATTGATGCCGCATTAATTTCATGCTTCAAACTCACGATATAATCTTCAATCAAAGTTGATGACATAGGATCAAGACCTGCTGTAGGTTCATCATACAAAATTGTATTCGGATTTGTAACAATCGCACGAGCAAAACTTACACGTTTTTGCATACCTCCTGATAACTCGGACGGAAATTTAGACTCTATACCTTTCAAACCGACCATTTCCAGTTTTTCTGAAACAATTTTTCTGATTTCATCTTCTGTAAATTTTTTTCTCAAATCTTTTCTTTCATGCAGCGCAAAAGATATATTATCTGCAACATCTAAAGAATCAAAAAGCGCAGAATATTGAAATACCATTGCAATATCACCTTCAGATGTAATAATTTCACCGTTATCATAAGGTATTAACCCGCAGATTAACTTTAAAACAGTACTTTTGCCGGAGCCTGAAAACCCAACTATTGCAAGAATTTCTCCATCATTTACCTTGAAGGATATATCATCTATAACTTTTCTGTCATCAAAAGTTTTTGTTAAATTTTTAACTTCTATACTCATAACTACCTCTTAAAAGAAGAACAACACAGCAAACACCATGTCTAATACAACGATTGAAATAAACGACCAAACAACGGCCTTATTTGTCGCAAGTCCGACACCTTTTGCGCCACCGGAAGCATAATAACCGCATGTACAACTGATTAAGGCTATTGTAGCACCAAAAGTAGCAGCTTTAAGCAAACAAACACCCAAATCTTTCATATATAAACCTAACCATGCGGATTCAAAATAAGCTCTGTACGGCAAACCACCAAAGACATCAGCAGTAACAGCACCGACTAAAACACCCACTACAGATGCAATAATTACAACAAACGGCATCATAATCGCACCTGACAAGACTCTCGGAACAAACAAATAGCTGACAGAATCAACACCTAATACATCTATCGCATCTACCTGTTCAGTTACCCTCATGGTTGCCAATTCAGAAGCCAACGAAGATCCTATCATAGATGTCAAGGCAAATCCTGACATTATTGAGCCGACTTCTCTGACAATAAGCATTGTCATTAACAGACCAACAAAGTTACTTCCGCCTTGTTTAACCATCTCATGCGCAACCTGCGATGCTACAATCATTGATGTCATCCCAACAATTGATAAGGTAATAGGTAATGAACTTATACCAAATCTGTCACATTGGAAGATTAATTCCTTCCAGCTTATTTCACCCTTGCAAATACTTATAAAAACACGAAAACCTATTTGTGCTATTTTACCTAAAGTATCCAAAAAATCAGCAAAAGATATCATAAAATGAGAAAATACCTTGTACGTGGCTGATTGTTTCAAGTATTTGCGAAATGTAATCATAACAAGATTATACTAAAAAATTTAAAAATATGCTACCTCAGTTATTTTAAATTGTAATTAGGATAACTCTCTGATTAATTCCTGAGCCTCCTCACATTCAGGAAATTCGCTTACAATTTTTTCCGCATATTTTAGTGCTTCATCAGGATTGTTCAAATTCTGATAGCATTTTGCTACATTCAGCATAAGGTTTATATTCAGCGGGACTTTTTCCAGCATATTTTCAAAAATAGATTTTGCCTGTTCATAATTACCCAATTCATAATAACAAAGACCTAGCAAATTCTGAACATCCGGAATTTTTTCCAACTCAAAAGCCTTAATCAAGTACATTTTCGCCGTTTCATAATCCTGAGCAAGGTAATAAATTCTACCCGCAATAAACAGTAAAAATGCTGAATCAGATGCCTTTTCAAGAACTTTATTTATTTGTTCTTTTGCAACATCAATTTGCTTCAAATGAGTTTTATTCAGGGCAGAAAAAGCTAAAGCGTTAGGATTTTCGGGCTGAATTTCTATCGCTTTTTGATACAATTTATCTGCTTTCTCAAAATCAGATGTAGAGTGCAGATAATTTGCATATTCAACCACAATTGAATAATTATTTGGATCTAATTCATAAGCCTTTTCAAACTCATCTTTTGCATAATCAAACAAACGTTTATTCAGATATATAACCCCTAAATCCTTATGAGCAGGCGCAAAATTAGGATTTAGTCCGCAAACTTTTTTCAAAATTTGCTCAGCTCTATCTGTATCAGAACTTTTTACGCACAACAGCGCCAGTTCATAATATGTTTCATAATTTACTGTTCCCTGTTTTATTATACGTTCATATATTTCTTTAGCATTTGCAAATTGCCCTGTTACCATATATATAGATGCAAGTTTTTTTAATATATTTATGGCTTTCGGGTTCAATATAACAAGCTGTTTTAACAGATTAATAGCAATTTCAAATTCGCCCATAACCTGATAACAACAAGCCAAATTATATTTATAAGTTGTTTTTTGAGGATAAGTTGATGCTAAATATTTATAATGTTCAATAGCTTCTTTGAACATTCCCGCCTTAACCTCTGATAATGCCCATGCAACAACGTAACTATCTTCATTTGGTTCATACTCGTGAGCCTTGGCAAAATATTCACACGCACCTTTATGATCATTTTTTAACTGCAAAATTGAAGCTATATTAAAATATGTCAAAGCATCTTTATCATCATAAGTCAATGCCTTTTGATAGGTTTCAAAAGCCTTATCCAAATTTCCTATTGTCAGATAAGATGTACCTAAATTATTATACAGTTGTATATTATTAGGATTTAATTCAATTGCTTTTTCAATATATTCAACACTTTGCTCAAACTTTTGCCCTGCCATACAGGCTGTACCGATAATATAATAAATTGCATAATCATCTTTTGCATATTCTAAAGCTTTTTTTCCGGTTTCTATAGCATCTTCAAATTTTTCTGATTTTATATAACAAATTGCAAGACTTTTATAAGCATCAACATATTCAGGCCGCAATTCAAGAACCTTTAAATACGCATGTTTTGCAGAAATAAAATCTCCCAAATTATCATAACAACAACCCAAATAATACCAGCATAAAGCATCTTCTTGCTTGTATTTTATAATATCTTCTAAAATATATCTTGCATTAGAAAAATCTTCAAGATTGACCTGACATAATGCCAATAATTTTTTTGCATCAATATCTTTCGGGTTTTTGTCTAATACCTCTTCTATAAGTACAAGAGCCTTTTCATAATCTTCAGACTCTATCATATTGTATATTTTTTCTACATCTTTTTCTTCCATAAAACCATTATACCACAGGGGTAAATATATATACACATGAAACATAATATTTATTATTTCCATACGGGGCTTATGCAGCCCCGCCCCCTGCAGGCCATTTTCTTGTGCCGACAAGAAAATGGCCGAAAAGAAGCTCCCGACCGTCACTCCGTTCGTTAATAAATTGTAATTGTTTTGCAATAAGTGGGCAAACTCACTTTGTCATTCTGAATTTATTTCAGAATCTATTGTTTAATATGACGTTCAATCAATGCCCACTTTTGTTGCTGCAAAACAAAACATTTATTACTCACTTCGTGGAGGTCGGAATTTTTCAGGCTTTGCGTAGTGAGTAATCATTGTTTGCGACACAGTGTCAAAAGCGAAACTTGTCTGAGTGGTAACTTGTTACCACGAGTTGTTTCGCTTCGTGTGGAGCATTACAAATGATTAACGAATGAAGCATCAGCCTGCGGGTTTCTTTCTGACCGCTTTCTTTGACCGACCAAAGAAAGCGGTCAATAATAATTTAAAAAATAATTATGCATAATTACAATATCAAAGATACTAATATGCAGATAATAAATATTATGAAATACGATGCCTTAATATGACTTTTACCCAAAAATTAATTATATCCTGCGGCAAATATGACATAAGTTGAGCAAATTTTGCATCTGCACCTAAGGTATAGGAAGTTTTTACCCTTTTTTTCAAAGCGATTTTTTTAATAAATTCCGCAGCTCTTATTACACTAAGACCTTTTCCGGTATTTTGCAAGGCATTATTTTTTAAAAATTCCATTTCTTTCTCATAATCCCCGCAATTAGTAATTTGCTCTTCATTGGTTTCTACCGATTTTTTCCATATCGGAGTTGATATAACGCCCGGCTTTATTGAAACAACCTGAATGTTTTTATGATTTTCTACAGCAAATGCGTTAAAAAATATATCTAAGGCTCTTTTTGATGCACAATATGGACTTATAAAAGGAAAATTGCCAAAACTTGACATTGAACTGATATTAACTATCCTACCGCCTTCTAATACAGGAATAAGGTTTTGAGCCAACTCAATATGCGAAAAAACATTAACATCAAATTGTTCTCTTAATCTGTCTGTGTCAATAATCTCAACAGGACCGGCAGCAACAATTCCTGCAACATTTATTAAAATATCAACCTTATCAGTTTTTGATTTGATAAATTCTGATGCTTTTACAATTGATTCTCTGGATTTCATATCAATAAAATAAGGAATAACATTGTTGGGCAAATCTTTATTTAATTTATTAAAATTTCTATAACCGCAAAAAACAGTGTAATCTTCATATTTAAACTGATTTACAAGCTCTTCTCCAATACCTGAGGTGGCACCTGTGATGACAATACACTTTTTCATAACATCTCCTTAAATTAAAAACTGCCCTTTGGATAAGGACAGTTTTTAAACTTTTATATTTTGTTACATACCCATATAAGAAGCAAATAGAGGTAAGTACAACGCTGCAGCCAAAACAAGTACAATCGCACCAATTACAATCAACATTATCGGTTCAATCATCTTTGTCATAATATCAATAATAGTATCTAATTGTTTATCAATATAACTAACGGCCTGACCTAACATATCCCCCAAACGACCTGACTGTTCACCTGTTGCAATCATAAATAAAATCATTTTAGGCATTGTTCTTGTCGAACGCAAAGCCGCAGACAAATGCTGACCTTGTTGAACTTTCTCTGTTGCTTCTTCTACACGAGTTCCCAATGTGTGATTTGTTAATGTCAAGTTAGATAAGAACAAACATTCCAAAATCGGCACACCCGCATCATAAGCAACCTGCATAACTGATATGAAATTCGCAAAATTTGAATACTGAATTAAGTCGGTTAAAACCGGCACTTTTAATACAAAATCGTCAATTCTCCAACGGCTCGGCTTCCATCTGAATAAGAAATCAACTAATGCAATTATCGCAACAACACCTATAGGAATTGTATACCAATTTTTCTTTAGCCAAATACCCATTTCCATAAGTACTCTGGTAATCCAAGGTAGCTGCATACCCATTGAGTCAAACATTTCCTTAAATACCGGAAATACAAATACCAACATGACAACAACGATAAATGCAGCCAACACAACAACGAATATAGGATACATCAAAGTACCCATAACCTTGCTTCTGATTGCGGCCTGCTTTGTCAACAATTCTAACAAACGGTCTAAGGTTTTTTCCAATTCACCTGAATCTTCACCGGCTTTACAAAGACCGATATAAACCTGACCAAATTGCTCCGGATACTTTGCAACTGTACCTGCAAAAGTACCACCATTCATAATTTGACGTCTTAATTCGGTTGCTGCCTGCCTAATCTTCAATTTAGCCGCATCATTTTCAATAAACAGTAATGATTCGATAATCGGAATACCTGCTGCGGCCAATATTTGAAGCGTTGACGTAAAATCAATCTGCTCAGCTAAGCCTAATTTGGGCATCTTACCCGGTTTTTTAGCTTTTTCCTTCTTTGCTGACTGTTCTTCTGTCAAATTTGTAGGAGTAAACCCTAAAGCACGTACCTGAGCTCTTGCTTCACGCAAGTCCTCTGCTTCGACTTTACCTTTTACAATTTCATTACTACCATCTTTTATCGCTGTATAATTATATATTGTCATATATCACCTATTCACCCGCTAAACCTAAGACTCTGACAAATTCATCAATTGTTGTCAATCCCTTTACAACATGGTTATAGCATGATTTATGTAATGTTGTCATGCCATTTGCAATTGCGCAATCCTCAATTTCCAAATCATGAGCACCTTGCGCAATTAATTTCTTGATTTCTTTTGTTATCATCATTATTTCATAAACCCCAAGACGACCTTTGAATCCTTGGAAACCACATTTTGCACAGCCAACAGCCCTATAAATTGGCGTCCTCATCAATTCTTCGACCTCTTGAGGATTTTTCGTAATTTTTAAAGCTTCTTCTCTGGTTGGATAATATTCTTCCTTACAATCATCACAGAGCTTTCTGACCAAACGTTGAGCAATTACACCTGATAATGTAGAAGATACCAAGTAATCTTTTGCACCCATTTCTATCAAACGGGTTACCGTTGCTGCAGCCGAGTTTGTGTGGACTGTACTTAATACAAGGTGTCCTGTCAATGCAGCTGATATCGCAATTTCTAAGGTTTCATAGTCACGAATTTCACCGACAAGTATAATATCGGGGTCCTGACGCAAAATTGCACGCATACATGATGCAAATGTAATACCCGCTTTAGCATTGATTTGAGATTGGTTAATACCCTCCAATTTAATTTCTATAGGATCCTCAATTGTCGTAATGTTTACCGACTCATCATTTAAACTCTTCAATACAGAATATAGAGTTGTTGTTTTACCGGAACCGGTAGGACCTGAGGTTAAAATAATACCGTTTGGACAAGATACCATATCTTTAATTTTACGAATATCCTCAGGCTCAGCACCAACTAATTTAATTTCTTTATCCGCAGAAGATAATGAAACAGCCGGCGCCAAAATACGAATACAGACCTTTTCCTTTCCGGAAACAGGAAGGGTATTTATACGAAAGTCGTAAGAACAATTTTTATATGATATTGAAAACGTACCATCCTGAGGACGCCTGTTTTCCGCAATATTCATTCTTGCCATAACCTTGAAACGAGCAATAACTGCTGTTTCAACTTTACTGGGTACATCTAATACTTTTTGAAGCATGCCGTCTTTTCTGTATCTTACTATATAACCAGACAATCTCGGTTCAATGTGAATATCGGAAACCTTGTTGTCAATACCGTTTGTAATAATTTGGTTAACAAATTTTGCAACAGATCCTGTCGAATCTTCAAGCTCCATTTTTACCTGATCTTGAAGGTTCATTCCCTCATCTTCTTCAGAGGTTTCGGACTTAATTTCATCAATAATTTTTTCCGTAGCTCTTTTTTGCTCAGAGAAAAAGGTGTTAACAGCTTCCTGATATTCATGATGAGTCATTAATAACTGTTTTGGATTTTGACCTGTTAAATAAATAATTTGCTTTAAAACATCAGGTTTTAACGGTTTTATAACACCGACAGTTAAAATTTTACCATCAGAAGAAACAGGTATTGCTTCATTTTCCTTAATAAAATCTTCAGGTAATATATTGACAAATTTCTTTTGATTTGCGAGCAAATCCGCAGAAACCATATCCATACCAGATTGTCCATGCAAAACAGATTTTAATTGCTCTAAAGAAATAATACCCATTTCATACAAAGTAGAACCTATAGGTACATTCTTACGTTTAGAATTTGCCAAAGCTTTCATCAAATCAACTTCGCTTACAAGCCCTTGCGCAATTAAAATTTCACCTAATTTTTTCCCTGATACATTGGCCTCAACAGAAGGCTTGGCAGCTTCTTTTTGAGACACACTCGCAGCCTGCTCAGAAACATTAGCAGACAACTCCGAAGCAGGAACAAACTCTGATAATAAGTCATTCAAATCATCATCGGCAACAAGCATCAACTTAATCGGATTTTGGAATGTTTGTTTTAATATAGCAGTTATATTTTCTTTATTTGAACCTTGAGAAACAACAACGAAAAGAAAGTTATCTTTAATACTGATTGGTACAAAACGGTGCTTACCCATTAGCGCTTTATCAACACTATCCAGCAGCTTTCGATCTATACTATTCTTCAGTTTTAAAATCATTGAATTCATTGACTTACAAATACTTTTCTTTTCGTTGTGTGTTTTTCTATTTTTAGTTAAATTTATAACGCTACATCTTCAGCAACTGCATCTTCTGTATCTACAACAATTTGAGGTGTCAACATTATAACCATTTCCTCTTTTGTTTTATTTGTTGTTGTACTTCTGAAGAACATGCCTACAACAGGGATATCACCTAAGAATGGTATTTTACTTACGTTCTTTGTTTCAGCTTCTCTAATCATGCCGCCAATAACCAAAGTTTCACCATCTTTTATTCTTACACCTTTTAAGTCAAGATCTCGTCTTTGCAGTAAAGTTGCAGCAATATCACCGGTTGTACTGTCCGTAACCGTAGATGCAATAGTTGCATATTTTGGTTTTACATCCAAAGTTACATAACCATCAGGGCTGATAAATGGGGTGATTTCAACTTTTATACCATTATCATCACTAATTTCATAATCTTTTTGAACTTGGGCAGAACCGGAAGATGAACCCGCATCCAAGTATTGGGTTGTTACTTTAGATACATAATCTGATGTCAAATCAATAACAGATTTTTGTCCGCTGGTTAACAACACTCTCGGATTAGCAAGTACACGACCTTTTTTATTTTCAACCAAATATTTAACAGCATACATCAACTGAGGTGAAGAACCCCATTTTCTAACATATCCAATCGGAGTATATCTACCCGTTTCTTCATCAAAACTAGACGGATCAACTAATGTATAACCATGACCTGCCCAAAATATAGGATACATTTTGTTAGTTTGGAAACCATTAGTACCACCGGCATTAAATGAGAAATTCTTACTCAAGAATTGCCATTGGTTATCGAATGTTTTACTACCTGATTCATTTAATTCAACAATTTGAACCTCTAAATACGCTTGAGGAGTCTTTTTATCATTCATTGCAATATATTCTCTAATCATATCAAGTTGAGATTCTGAACCTCCGACAACCTGAATAGTGCCTTGAGTTGGGAAATATGAAACTGACATATTTAACAAAGGTAAACTTTCAAGAGAATATGTATCACCTTCTTCACTGTCACTTTCTTCAGTCTTTTGTATTGAAGATAGCGCACAAGCCAATTTAGCTCCGCCTACAGAAATTGAAGAACCTGAGCCTGAAGAACCACCACTACTGCTATCACTTGAAGATGAATCTCCCCCGCCTTCATCAGAAGCAAATCCCGTAACAATACCTGCCGCACCGCCCGATGAACTACCTTCCTCATCTGTCACAATTGACATTGAAGGGAACAAGGATGTACACAAAGCAGTAGCCATTTCTGCAGGAGTTGTATGATTTACCTTAAATGTAGTTATTGATGGCTTTCTATCAAATTGTTCAACTATACTTCTTGCAATAGCAACATCTTGTGCTGTTCCGGTAATAATCAAATCATTAGTTGCAGGGTTTGTTGCTGCAATAAAACCACCTGACATGCCCGGTCTTGTCGCTCCTTTACCTTTCGGACTAAATACACTTTTATTTAAAAAGTGAGATAGAGCAAGAGCGTTTACATATTTAACAGGAATAACGGTCATCGTTTTACTCCTGTCAGCCATATTCATTGCAGATTCGGCAGTAGAAATAACTAAAGTATTTGCCTTTATGTCATAATACAATTTTTGAGTTTTCACAACCAAATCTAGCGCATCCTTTAAAGGAATATTAACTAAGTCCATCGTAACATTACCTTCTACACCTTCCGTAAAGATAATATTCATTCCGGCTTGATCGGCGAACATTCTTAATACCTGAGTTATATCTGCATCACGCAAACTCAAATTAACAACCGATCCGGCATTTGGAATGGTTACATCAGATGATATACCAACCTGAGATGCCCCGGATCTGATTGCCGGTCTGCCTGCTCCATAACCGTAATCTTCCATAGCGAATGTTGCCGTTACCGAATTTGTTACCATGAATGCTGATAACAAAACACTTGCAATAATTTTTTCTCTAATCTTATTTTTCATATTTGCTCCTGCTTATTACTTTTATAATTAACCTTTTCTACCACCAAATCTGTTTCTCAAGTTGTATATATCATTTCTTGAAGAATCAATATCATCTTTGGCAAATAATTCGCCAATACTTGCCGAATAAATATTAGAACCAAGCCCGACAGTAATCCATGACGGATTAATTTTCAAAACTTTATATTCTTGCCCGATAATTTTATCCCCCGGACGAACTAAGTAATCTTTTTCATCAACACTAATAATAGCTGACGGGCTGGTATTGTTATACATAATACCGACAACTTTTGTTCTTGTAATCTTTGCCGCAGCAGCCTGCTCCGGAGCCAATGATGTCGGAGGAACAGGAAGATTAAAGCTATATGGACTAATATCATCAGGTTGACGAATTACCACACCTTTTAGTCTGTTTATTTCAGCGATTTTTGCATTATGAGCATTAGCTTCAGCAATAGCGGAGTTTCTTGCTTGCTCAAAAGCCGCTATTTCATCATAAGGCATAAACGGATCAGCCCTACCGATTGAGGACACATCATAAGAAATCATACTACTTGCTTGCGGAGATGAAACATCAACATCCACAGTATTATCAGAAGGGACATTAACTTCTTCTCTTGGCGCCACATTTGCCACAGGCTCAGGAGCAGCTTCTTGCGCATTATTACCTCCGCCTAAGTTGATGTTTTGCAAAACACCACATCCTCCGGCAACTAACCCTACAAAAAGAACCGTCGCCAATAGAGACATAACCCATTTACCACGTTTGCTAAATGTGTTATCTACCCAATTCTCATTCCTATAGTAATTTATGTTCACGTTATCTCCACCCATCTAGTTTTATAATAACAACATTATAGTAAAACTCTCTCTTTTAGTATCAGCTATTTAATGTATTTAAAAAATAACTATACTATCATATACAATGATATATTAATATTTGAGTTAAGTCAAAATTTGTAAACCTACCATATTTTCAATAAAAAATATGCCTAAAACATAGATATACCGGCGGTTTTAATATATTAATATTTTGTTACAAGCAAGTAAATATTGCCGAAATTTCAATCCATTGATTTACACTAAACTAATGAGAAACCGTTAATTTTTCCAAAAATCTTACAAATCTAACGAGCTTTGCTTCAGAATCGGCGGTGATTGAGTCAACCATTATAGTCTTGCTGCCCATAAACTTTCCGCAAAGAACATCAGTCAAAGGTCTATCACCGACAAACACACAGTCTTTTGCATTCAATCCGTTCTGCGAAATGAATGCCAGCGCTTTTTTTACACGTGGCTTCCCCGCATCAAATAAAACAGGAAAATCTGAAATTTTTGTAACTTTTTCAATATAATCTTTATTTTTATTATTTGATATAACTCCGACAAAAAAGTCCTTCTTAACAATTTCAAGCCAATCCAATACTTTTTGGGAATACACAGCAGTTTTTGAAGCCATCAAGGTACTATCTAAATCAAAAAGCATCCCCTTTATACCGTCTTGTTTCAGCTTTTCTAAATCTATATCAAAAATACTCTTCAAATTATAATCAGGCTTAATAAACATGCTCTTTAACCCCGACAGTTCTTGCAAGCGCTACGTCGTATTCTTTTGGCTCTTTTGACAACCTCAAATACACATCAGCATTTGTATTTGCAAGCTCTATATTTTCACCTTTTTCATCAATAATTTCTTCAATATTAGTAATAAATCTTTCTGAAGGGGTAATTATTTCAACCTCATCATTCAAATAAACTTTATTTTTTACTTTTACTAAATACAAGTTAGCATCCACATTTGAACCCCAAACAACGTCCGAATATCTTTTTATATCGTGAAATTCAAAAAGAAAATCTGCGCCTGCTAAACCTTTTGAAATATCATAACTATAGCTGTCAGGTTTATTTTCACCTAATGCAAAACCTGTTGTATAACCTCTGTTTCCAACTTTTTTCAATTCGATAAAATATTTTTCCATATCAGCATCAGGATTTTTTAAAATCTCATCAATCGCTTCACGATATGTTTTTGCAACAGCAGAAACGTAATACAAACTTTTAGTTCTTCCTTCTACCTTAAATGAATCCACTCCTGCATTTATCATATCTTTTAAATACTTAACAAGACAAAGATCTTTAGGACTTAAAATATGAGATCCTCTGTCATCTTGATTTATTTCATAATATTGTCCCGGACGTGTTTCTTCAACAAGCTTGTAACTCCATCTGCAAGGCTGAGAACAATTGCCGGAATTAGCTTTTCTTTCCCCGTTTGTCATATAATCACTTAGCAAACATCTGCCGGAAAACGACACACATTGAGAACCATGTATAAAACATTCAACCTCAATATCAGGAACTTGTTTTTTTATTTCGGCAATTTCGGGAATGGATAATTCTCTTGCTAACACAACTCGTGTTGCGCCCATATCTTTCCAAAACTTTACACATTCATAATTTAATATATTAGTTTGAGTGCTAACGTGAATATCGACATCAGGCATATATTTTCTAAGTAAACGCAAAATTCCAAAATCACTAACCAAAATTCCATCCGGATTAGCATCCTTTATAATATCCATACACTCTTCCAAGTGTTTTATATCGGAATTAAACGCAAAAATATTAAGTGTCATATAAGCTTTCGCACCTAATTTATGTGCAAGATCTATGGCATCTTTTAAATTATCAAGTGTTATTATTTCGCCTTTTCTCATAGCACGCAAACTAAAATCAACCACACCCAAGTATACGGCATCTGCACCGTATCTTACGGCGTATTTAAGCTTTTCTATATTTCCGGCGGGCATTAATAATTCAACTTTTTGCATAAAACAATGATAAGATAAACTAAATTAATAATCAACCAAACAGGTGATTTTTATATTTGATAAATATGGATAATAGGATGTGTAAAAGATAGAGAGTTAAGTTATTTTTGGAGAGAATATTAACATGCAAACCCTGAACAATGCGACATCCACAATTAAAGAAATATGGTCTAATCAACATCCTGTTATGCACACATGGTTCTTATTCAGTGCAATATCTTTAGGCTGCATGGTTACTTTGTTATTCTTCCTTGGATAAGAGGTAGTGGTAAATATATTTGGAGCGCATAAACACACCCCACAGATTGCTATATTAAATATGTGTCAGGCTTTAGTTTTTGTCGGGTTAAAACCCGACCTATAAACTTAGGATAGAGATAAAGTTAAGTATTATTTACCAATAATTTTTTATTAAAATGTTTTCTCAAAAGAATCAGCATGGTTGTACAAAGCACCATTGATGCAAATACAAGACCTATCCAAAAGCCTGTAAGCATCAAGCCAAACTTAAATGCAAGAGTATAACCCACAGGAATCGACACTATCCAATACGCAATAAAATTAGCAAAAAGAACTATATTAGTTTTCTTTACCCCTTTGCAAATACCGGAAAACGAAATTTGTAATCCGTCAAAAATTTGGAACAAAGCCAATATAAACATTACAGGAATTGCAATTTTTAATAATTCCGCATCTTTTGTAAAAATTCCTACAATTTGCCTTGGAAATGCTAAAAATACTATTGAGCTGCATACCATAAATATCAGGGACATCAAAGTTCCGATCAGCGAATATTTCTTCATATCATAATAATTTTCAGCACCATTGGAATATCCGACCTTTACGGCAATTGCATTTGATATTGCAAACGGTACCATAAATGAAACCGTTGTCAATGTGCAAACTAAATTTTGCGCAGCAGCATATACTCCTGAAACTCTGCCCATAAATATTGCAATACTATTGAATGCAACAAATTCCACCAATATTGCCAAAGATATCGGCAAACCTAACTTAAACAATGCCATATAATAACCTTTTTCATGGTAATTATTTACGCGCATGGTTATTTTGCAATAAATTAATAATGAAAATCCCATAAAATATCTTACAAAAAGGCTTGCCAATGCCAAACCGACAGCTCCCATAGAAGGTATAGGTCCCCAGCCGAACACAAATAGTATATTTAACCCTAAATTTAAAAAGACACAAAATATTGTTAATAAATTTGGAAACATAACAATTTCAAAAGCTTGCAAAAATTCCTTCATAGAATGATGCAAGCTTCCACCAAATGTTGAAAACGCACTAATTATCATATATTGCTGTATTGGAGTAACAAGTTTTTGTTCAAACCCCATTTTTGATATCAAGGGAACAAAAGCCAAGATAGCAATACCCGATACTATTGCCAAAAATCCTGCAAATCTTATAGAAGGATAAAAATATCTTTTTATAGGCTTATTTTGCCCTCTGTAATTGGATAACAAGGGTGATATACTTGAGGTCAGACCAATCGCAATTGTCATAATGCAATTGACAATCGCAGCGGCAATACTAATTGCCGCAAACGTATCGGTTGAATGTCTGCCTGCAACAAGCACATCCCCAACTCCAATCAAAATAAAACCCAAATTTCCCATTATTATCGGGGCTGCAATCGTTATTAAATCTTTTATATAATTTTTTACAGATTTCGGCATAAAATAATGATAACATAAGCAATTAATATATTCCATCAGACAGGGAAATTATTATCTATAAGTATTACAGAGCTTTCCCCTCTTGAGGATATAATAAATATATGATATAATGTTTAAAAAAGAGGATAAGTTATAGTATGAAAAAATGGAAATTCGGATTCACTTTAGGTGAAATTCTAATAGCTTTAGGAGTTATAGGAGTTGTTGCCTCCTTAACGTTACCACAAATTATCAATGGGAAAAAAGCATCAGAGGCTCATGCTCAGTTTACAACAGCATATTCTGCAATTTCAAAAGCAATTAACGAAATGGAAGTTAATAATGTTCCTGTAGAACCTGCAAACTACACTGCTGCACGGTCTTTTTATCCTGAATTTAAAAAATATTTTAAATTAGTTATAGACAAACAATATTCAACTGCAGGTAAACCGTATAAATATCTTAACAATAATGCTCTTGATGAAGCTTCCATGAGATATATGGATGACGGGCATTTTGTAATAACTAACGGAATGGATATATTCATTGAAAATCCTGAAACAAATCCAAATGGTTTGCTTGTTTTCGTTGATATAAACGGAAACGACAAGCTTCCAAATACCTTGGGTTATGATTTATTTGGATTTGAATTGGTAAAAGGCGGCGAATTTATACCTATCGGAGGTGTTGGCACAAAAAAATCAGATTGGGCAACAAACCCCAAAAGCAGTTGTAACATTGAAGCTTCAACCCCTTCCGGAAGAGGAACCGGTTATACCTGTTCATTATACGCAACATCAAATCCCGATTATTTCAAAACCTTATTTAATGGACATTAATATTATTTTTACATAACAAAAAGCGGTCGAAAAATACTTTTCGACCGCTTTTGCTTTTAATTTAAGACTTATTTTGAAATTGCTTCAAAGATTACATCAAATGCTTCTTTATCTCTAACAGCTAAATCGGCTAACATTTTTCTGTTAACAACAATATTAGCTTTTTTGCAAGCATTTACAAATCTTGAATAGCTCATACCACGTTCTCTTACGGCAGCGTTAATTCTTACAATCCATAATCTTCTCATATTACGTTTTGTAGTACGTCTGTCTCTGTAAGCGTATTTCAAAGCTTTCATTACTGCAATATTAGCAACTTTAAAAATTCTTGATCTTGCACCAATAAAGCCTTTTGCTAATTTCAATATTTTTTTGTGTCTTTTTACACCGGCATTACCACGTCTAATTCTCATTTTCTATGCTCCTATCTTGAATACTTCTTGTATGGTAACTCTTTGGATACCAGTGCTACATGTGATTCTGAAACCTCAACCATCTTGAAAATTCTGCGTTTTCTTGATGCTGATTTGTGTTGGAGCAAGTGGCCTATGCCTGCTTGTCTTTTCATGATTTTGCCTGTTGCAGAAACTTTATAACGTTTTGCAGCAGATCTGTGAGTTTTTAATTTTGGCATTTCGTTTCTCCTTTTTGATTATGTCGGGCAAATATGCCCAACCTACCGCTTTTTAGCTTCATAGGCATACCAAAGCCTATTTCGGCTAGCTCTATATTATTATGAACATTTTTTAATTTCAAGAGGGAGGGTAAATATATATTAAGAAAATACAAAATTTCACTTATCTCGCTACTAATTTATGTAATCCATAAACATTCAAGGCAATAGTTTATATTTTTATTTTAAATCTTTCAACAAGCTCAGATATCATATAAAGCGACCCGCAGATAATATTCAAGTGTCCGTCATTAAAGTCAATTTCGGCATTTTTAGTTAACTCTTTTGCTTTAATCGGACAAGCTTTTTGCAATTCATCAAAAGTTGCAGAATTTTGATGAGAAAAGTGATAAAAATAAACTTCATCATCATTTTTTAATAAGGAGTTTAACATAGTTTTGTAATCTTTATTTCTCAGACAGCCATATATAAACCGTCTTTTTATATTCGGATAATAATAATCCAGATTTTGAACTAACGAATTTATCCCGTTTGGGTTGTGTGCCCCATCTATTATAAGGTTCTTTTCTTCTATATACTGAAATCTACATGGATGAACTACATTTTGCAACCCTTTGTCAATAATTGCTTGCGAAATTTCCGGAAAAACTTTTTCTACACAAGCCAGAGCAAGTGCAAGATTTTCTTGTTGATGAATACCTTTCAATGCTAATTTGTCCGTATTCACAACAGGCATTATGACCTCTAACAAAGCACCCACCTGAGATGCAACATCATAATAAACCTCTTTACCTTCAAAAACTATGCAGGGACAATCTTTCTTCATTATTCCTGCTTTTTCATAAGCAATTTTATCTAACGTATCACCCAATTGCTCGGTATGATCAAAATCAATATGAGTAATAATAGAGCATAAATGTTTTTTTATAACATTTGTAGCATCAAACCTGCCGCCTAAACCTGTTTCAATAACTGCCACCTCTACTTTGTTATCTGCAAAATACTTAAACATTACAGCAGTCAAAATTTCAAATTCAGTTAGGTCGATATTATTTTTGTCCGCCAGATTTGTTATTTCAAAAACATATTCTGCAAAATCAACATCCGAGATATCTTTTCCTGCAATTTTAATTCTTTCGGTATATTTAAAAAGATGTGGCGAGGTATAAAGACCAACTTTTTTACCTGCTTCATTTAAAATTGATGCAACAATAGAACAAACAGAGCCTTTACCGTTTGTTCCGGCAACATGAATACAATGTAATTTATCTTGAGGATTACCCAGAAGTTCAAGAATTTCCGCAATTCTTCTCAGCCCCAAATCAACTCTGAATTTCCCGCTTGAAGTCAATAAATTAACAGCATTATCATAATTATATTCAATATCCATAAAATAATTCTACTACAAAATACCGACAGATTGGCAATAGAATATTTATGTTATAATAATAAAATAAGATTGAGCAATTTATTTTATAGGGGTTTATATATTGAAAAATTTAATCAAAGGTTTATTAACATTTGTTCTTGCACTATCAACTACAGGAATTTGTTTTGCCGCAACGCAAGAAGAAATTAAGCAAAATATCATCAATCAATCAAAAACAATGGGAGTAGAACCTGAAATTATGCTGAGTATTGCAAAAACAGAATCAGGCTTCAGGCAGGATATAAAAAGTTCATGCGGACACATCGGAGTGTTTCAATTATCACCGACAACAGCAAAAAATATGGGTTTGAACCCATATAATCTTGAAGATAACGTAAAAGGCGGAATTACATATTACAAAAACATGTATAACAAATTCGGCTCAATGGAGCTTGCTGTTGCAGCATACAATTCAGGCCCCGATGCTATTACAAGATGCAACAATACTATCCCAAGGCATTCCAAACACTTTGTTTCAAGAATAATGTCCGATTACAGAAGATATAAACAAACAGGTCTTTAAGTTACTATTCAAAATCTAAATCTTTTACGTTTGAAAAATCACACCAATTTTCATCATAAAACCCATCCAAAACAAACTTTTTAAATGTTGAGTATTGCCAGTCTTTTGCCTTTTTAACATAACCATGTTTTACGGGGTTGTAATGAATATAGTCGATATGTTTGTTAAAGTCGGCTTCATCACGAATTGTATGTTCCCAATAACGTCTTTGCCAAACCCCTTTTTCTCGTTTTTTTCTTTTACTGCAGAAATTTTGTAGGGTGGGCAAAGCATCAGCGTGCCCACCATTTTTAATATGTATTGAAAAATAATATTTTATTAAGCGAATTATTTCAGGATAATCGTTTGTGTTTTGTAATTTTAAAATTAAATGTATGTGGTCATTTAACACAACACATGAAACAATTTCAAACAAGTGCTTTCTTTTTGCATATAAAAAAGATTTTCGCAAAATTTCTATATTATTGATAAGAACAGGAATACGATTGTTCGTTACTATTGTGAAAAAAATTATATTATAATCTTTGCTGAAAAACCTTTTATAATTTGACATATTTTAATTATACCACAAGATTATATGAAGGTGGGCACGCTTCGCTTTGCCCACCCTACATGGCTATAATATTAAAATTTTGTTAGGCTGAAAACTTAACTTACACATTTGTCGGCGTGGTAACACCGACCTAATTATTAACAGATTCATCCCTTGTGGGGTAGGGTAGGTGAGGAACAGTCTAAATCTATGAAATAGTCATAAATCCCTGTAGGTTGGGCATACCTGCCCAATATTACCATTTACCCCTCTTTGATACCTTTGCGTTTGTAGTATTCTTCTATAAATCCGGTATTAAAATTACCGCTCATAAATACTTCATCTTCAATAATATCTTGGTGGAACGGCAAAGTTGTTTCAACACCTGTGATAACATATTCTTTCAATGCACGATACATTCTGCGGCGAGCTTCGTTTCTGTCTCGTCCCCAGCATATCAATTTACCTATCATTGAATCGTAATATGGCGGGATTTCGTAATCTTGGTAAACATGAGAATCCACTCTGACACCATAACCTCCCGGTGCTAAATAACCTGAGATTACACCCGGGTTTGGCATGAAACCTTTTGCAGGATTTTCAGCGTTGATACGACATTCGATTGCATGTCCTTTTAGGTGAATATCTTCTTGTTTATAACTTAAAGGCTCGCCTGATGCTATCATAATTTGTTCTCTTACGATATCAACGCCTGAAATCATTTCAGTTACGCAATGTTCAACCTGAACACGGGTATTCATTTCCATAAAATACCAACTGCCATCGTGATCAAGCAAGAATTCGCAAGTTCCCGCACCTTCATAGTTGATAGCTTTAGCGGCACGAACAGCAGCAGCACCCATCTGAGCTCTTGTTTCTTCATCAATCGCAGGAGATGGTGCTTCTTCCAATAATTTTTGGTGACGTCTTTGGATAGAACAATCTCTTTCGCCCAAATGAACAACATTACCAAAACTGTCGCCTAAAATCTGAACTTCAATATGACGAGGATTTTCAAGATATTTTTCAGCATAAACATCAGGATTACCAAAGAAATTTTTAGCTTCTGCTTGGCAAAGTTCCATATTAGTTTTAACCTCATCATCATTGCGGCAAATTCTCATACCTTTTCCGCCGCCGCCAGCTGTTGCTTTCAAAATTATCGGATACCCTACTCTGTTAGCAAACTCTTGAACTTCTTCAGGCGTATTAACAATACCTGTACCCGGAGTAACAGGGACATCATTTTCAATCATTGTCTTACGTGCTGTAGCTTTATCGCCCATTTTGCGCATAGCATCAGAACTTGGTCCGATAAATTTTATACCTTGTTTTTCGCAAATTTCGACAAAATCAGCTCTTTCTGACATAAACCCATATCCCGGGTGAATTGCATCAGCACCTGATACCATTGCCGCTGACATTATTGCCGGAATACTCAAGTAACTGTCTGCACTTTTTGCCGGTCCTATACAATATGCCTCAGTGGCAAGTCTGACATGCAAAGAATTTGCATCCGCCTGAGAATATATTGCAACCGTTGGTATTCCAAGTTCTCTACATGCCCTTATAATTCTTACGGCGATTTCGCCTCTATTTGCTATCAAAACTTTTCTAAACATTTTAGTTCCTCTTTGTTAAGCGATTATGCCTAACCACTATATATTTAAAGTCTATAAGACGTTAGGACGTTAAGTTCATTTCAGTATTTAGTTATTTTCAATTCAACACGATTATTATTAACATTAATTATCTGATAAGAACTTACAGACTTAGCGTCTTAATGTCTTGCCGACTTTTTACTCTACATACATCAGAACTTGACCGAATTCAACAGGTTGACCGTCTTCTACACATATTTCAACGACCTTACCTGAAACCTCAGATTCGATTTCGTTCATCATTTTCATAGCTTCAACGATACAAACAACATCTCCGGCTTTAATTGATGAACCTACACCGACGAACGGTTCAGCATCAGGAGAAGGAGCTTTGTAGAAAGTTCCAACCATTGGGGATGTTATAGGTGTTCCTTTTTTAGCCGGAACATCCGATTTGGCAGCAGGAGCCTGACCTGAAGGTGCCGCCTGTACCACAGGAGTTGCAGCTTGCGCTACAACCTGAGGAGCTGATGTTACAATCATATCTTTTCTCATTGTAATAGCCTGCTCGCCATCTTCTAAAGATATTTCGGTTAAGCCCGTATTTGCTATAATATTTGCTAATTTTTCTATATAATCTGTATCAAATTTCATTGTTTTTTCCTTTTTTATATTAAATAATGGAGCAACCATCCCACTCCATAATTATAGTGTCGGCATAGCAATGCCGACCTATATTATCATTAAACTCTGTCTAAGTATTCATTAGTTCTGGTATCAACTCTGATTACATCACCATTTGAAACGAAGAACGGTACATTAACAACAGCACCTGTTTCTAATGTAGCAGGTTTTGTACCGCCTTGAGCAGTATTTCCTTTTTCTGCAGGTGGAGTATCAACAACCTCTAATTCAACGTGAGCAGGGATATCTACACCAATAATTCTGCCTTCGTGAGTTAATATCATAACATTCATATTCTCTTTTAAATATTTAACACCGCTTCCGATTTGAGCTTCGTCAACGTGTGTTTGATCATAAGTTTCATTGTCCATCATAACGTATGATGAACCTTCTTTGTATAAATATTGCATTTCACGTCTGTCTAATGTTGCTTTTGCAACTTTTTCGCCGGCTCTGAAAGTTTTTTCTACAACTTGACCGGTTACAACGTTTTTCAATTTTGAGCGCACAAATGCTGCACCCTTACCCGGTTTTACGTGCAGAAATTCAACAACTGACCACAATCCATTGTCCAGCTCAAGTGTCAAACCTGTTTTAAAATCATTTACTGATATCATATTTTTCCCCTTATTAATAAGTAATCTTCTTCTGTGGTATTCATAATAACATAAATATTTTATTTTTTCAAAAAACCAAAAAATTTGTAACATGATGTGGCAAAAATTTTTATTTTTTGATTTATAATGAACAACACACATGATAAAGGAGTAAATATATGAAAATTTCAGCAATTAACGGTTACAATACAACACGTCCGAATTTTACATCAAAAAAAGGTGAATACGAAAACCCGATAAGCAGAAAAACAGAAAAAGGATTAGCTATCTGGGGTTCAATTGGAGGGAGTGCTTTAGCCGGTGCAACCGCAGCAGGAATCAGCACTTTGTTTATCAAATCTGGTTCTGCACATAGAGCTTTGAAATTGGGCGGTATCGGAACATTGGTAGGCTTAGGTGTTTTAGCATTAACATTACCTGCTAAATTATACGATACAAGTGTAAAAGCTTTTACAAGAGAAAAAGAAATGGATGTATTTACTCGTGACAGAGAATTAAAATCCAATATTATGGAAGAAGTAAATAACGAAGTTAAAGATGAAGATGTTGATTTAGATACAAAAATTAACCATTATACAACAGTTCAAATGGCAAATAACGGAAACGGAATGTTGATAAAAGGTGCAAACTAAATGCAAATTTCTGCCGTACAAAATTATATAACCCCATTTACATCTCAATCAAACTTGCAGAAAGCTGACAATAAAAATACAAATCCGGTATCAAAAGCTGGAGAAAAATCAAAACTCGTTACAGCTACTTTTATTGCAGGTTTGGGTTTGGGCGCTAAACTTTTGTTTGAAATTTTAGACGGTGATTTTGTAGTTGATGAATTGAGCAAAGGCACAGATAAAATATTAGAAAGAAACCACAAAAATGTAAAAGGTGGAAGACGAGCATTATATGGTGTTGGTATTTTTGGCGGTTTAGTAATGATGTTCATTGGCGGAGTTGCAATTCTATATACACTCTTTAAGTCACCAAAAATCAACTATGAAGGCAACATTAACGCACATAAACACTCAAAGGATATGGATGTCTACATTAAAAGTAACGAAGCCGAAAGAGAGCTTTATACTCAAATGAACGATAAAGCAAAAAGTGCAACATCTGAAGAAAAGGCAAAATTGCAAGAACAATACATGCAGATGCAAATGGCAAAAAATCAAATTCCACAATTTGTTAAGGATATGAAATAAAAAGTAATTATATACTATTTTATGTTTAAAAGTAGGTCGGCATTACTATACTGACAGCAGAATACAAAATATTTCCAATAGGATAATTTTTAATAACAGAATTGCCTTTGTATTTATCCACAATTTTGTTGAATTTCTTACGATTAACCTCTGACAAAAGTTTTCCGATTATGGTATTATATTTTTGCAAGACTCCCTCCTAATTTATGCCCGGACAACTATATTTCAGGACAAACAGCAATTATTTACTGCGTCTTGCTCTATGCTTCAAAAATTATTATTGACAATAATGAAAAAAGTTCAGGGTTGTTAGGTCTTACTATTTTCTGTGGTAACTCATATACAGTTACCACAATTTTACTTTATTGCGCCCCAAGCTCTTGTATCTCCACGCTCATATTTAATCAGGTAATACTGTCCTGCCGGTTGGTATTCTATAGATGCTTCCTGATAAATGTCCTGTTCCTCGTTAACTGGCGGCATTCCTTGTTTTTCACGTTTTCTGTTTGTCTTTGCTATTTCTTTTTTTTCTTTCAGTTCTCGTTTTAAGGCTTTTTTATCTCTCACTTGTTCATATCTTGACATATCAACCTCAACTTTAAAAACCGGAATAATTGCGATTGCTTTTTTGGCTTGAATAAGTATTAAAAAATCTCTTTCATCAGACAGCGCAAGTTCATAATGCCCAGGTTCTATTTTATTTCCCTGAGAGTCTTGTATATCTTCAACAATAGAAAGTGTCGGATAAGAGGATTCTCTGAGAGAATATCTGTATATAGCTTGCGAACCGAGTTCTAAGCCAGCTGTTTCTTGAGGCTCAACAGGATACACTCTTGTTTCGGAGTGCATCATTATATTATCTACAAACATTCCTTCTATCATTAAATTCTCTCCAGCATCTTTTCTATACTAAGCTTAATGCTTTTGAAATCTTTGTCAAGTGCTGATGTTGAACCTACAAAAATTAAAGATAAATATTTTTGAGAATTCCCAAGTTTGTTTTCTTTTAATAACAGTCTGTAACTTTCTCTCATAAGACGTTTTAAACGATTACGCTTAACGGCTCTTTTGTGAACTTTTTTGCTTACTACAAAACCAACTTTTGTATTACATTCTTCTTTTTTTAAAATCCCTGCAAACAAAGTTACTCCGCCCGAGTGGGTGGAGTTTTTAACTTTATATGTAGCCTTAAAAGCGGCTCTTTTTTTTAATCTGTATTGCTTTGGTAACATCGATTAAGGAGGTCAGGATGTCAGGAGGTCAGGTATTTTTACTCACTTGGCTTCTTGGCTTCTTGCCCTCTTGCCTTCCTTATTAAGCACGTTTTTTAGCTGTAATAGAGATTTTGTGTCTGCCACGAGCTCTGCGTCTGTTTAATACTTCACGACCGCCGGGGGTTGACATTCTTGCTCTGAAACCGCTAACGTTTTGTCTTTTTCTTTTTGTTCCTTCTAGTGTACGTCTCATAATTTTATTTCCTTTTACTATTTATTTGTCGTATAATTCAAATGTTATAGTAAACAAAATTATTAGTCAACAAATGACGAAGGGAATGGTTAAATATTATGAAGAAAAATATAGGTTTTAT
>CACXCI010000068.1 GCA_902766105.1 uncultured bacterium | reverse complement strand
TAGCATTTTTCATCATCGTGTTTTTCTTCGGTTTTTGTTGCTCTGATTGTTAAGTAATTGTCATTCAGATCAATATCTAAATCTTCTTTTTTAACCCCCGGCAATTCTGCACGGATATCATATTCTCCATCTTTTTCGGTAACTTCGACAGGCATTGATAATTTATCCATTGTTTCATCATACCCGTATTCAGGGTATAAATTGTCAAAATGTCTGTTCAAAATTGAACTGATTTCATCATTTACGGATTGAATAAAATTGTCCGGTGTTTTTTTAACTAAGAATCTCATAATACACTCCTTTCAATTTCTATTTCTTATCAACTACACTTATATTATTCATCCGTTTTTATGAAATTCTTATTTTTTTAACCAAAAATTAACAATTTACCAATTTACTTTCTCAATAAGTTCAATTTCATATCCGTCAGGATCTTTTATAAATGCTATATTAGAACCCTTACCGGTTAAATCAAACGGTTCATAAAGATATTCATAACCTAAAGATTTTAATTTTTCACTAAACTTATCTAATGATTCTACAGAAAACGCCAAATGTCCAAAACCGTTTCCTAAAATATAACCACCTTCCGGATTTTCGTCGTTCGCTGTCAATTCTATTATGTTTACACCTTCTTCATCTGACAAAAAATATAACCAACAATCTTCTAATCTTCTTTTTTCAGCAATTTTCATGTTCAAAAGTTCTGTATAAAATTTTAAACTTTTTTCTATATCAGCAACCCTAATCATTGTATGCAGTAATTTCATTATTCTCTCCTTTTTGAATATTATATCATAAACTTTCCAAACATTATGAATTTAATAATATTTCCACTAATCAAATGATGTAAATTTGATAGTTGGAATTATTATTAATTTATGGGTAAGCCCTAAAACATTTCCAATCTCATCGGAACGACTTCAAATCGTGAATAATCGAATGATGAAAGGAGGTGGTAACAAGTGATTTTCAGAATATCTGAAAAAGCACTATGGCTTATTTTAATAATAATCATAGTGCTTTTAATATCACACTAACGGGGCTTTTAAAGAGGCAGGCGGCAACCTGTCTCGCCCTGTACTTATATTATAAACTATTTTTCAGAAATTTCAAGACTTTTTATAACTTTGTGATACAATTGAATTATGGCTAATATATTAAAAGTTTTAAAAGGAACAAAGGATATCTTGCCACAAGAAATTGATATGTGGCATTTTGTAGAAAAAACAGCAGATGAAGTTTTTTCAAAATACGGTTTTAAAGAAATAAGAACCCCGATAATTGAAGTAACCGAGCTTTTTGCTCGAGGGGTTGGAGATACAACAGATATTGTTAATAAAGAAATGTACACTTTTGAAAAAAGTGATCGTTCTATTACACTAAGACCTGAAAATACTGCAGGGGTTGTTCGTTCATATATAGAAAACGGTATGTCAAGACTATCTTCTCCTGTTAAATTGTGGTACAAAGGTCCGATGTTTCGATATGAAAGACCGCAGGCAGGACGCCAAAGACAATTTCATCAGGTTGGTGTCGAAATGTTTGGGATTAAACAACCGACAGCAGATGCTGAGGTCATTTTAACAGCTGTAAACTTTTTAAAGGCTTTGGGACTAAACGATTTAGAGGTTGAATTAAACTCTCTCGGCTGTCCAAAATGCAGAGATGAATTTAAAAACAAACTTAAAGCTGTATTAAAACCATACTTGAATGATTTATGCGAAGATTGTCAAACCCGTTATGAAAAAAATCCTTTAAGATTATTGGATTGTAAAGTTGAAGATTGCCAAAAAATATATTCAAAACCCGAAATTCAAGAAGTTATAATGTCTGATTTTTTGTGTGATGAATGTCGTGAACATTATGATGAATTAAAATTATATCTTGAAAAAATGGGAGTAAAATATAGTGAAAACAAACTTTTAGTAAGGGGTTTAGACTATTATAACAGAACTGTTTTTGAAATAAAATCAAACAATCTGGGTTCACAAAATGCAGTAGCAGGCGGTGGAAGATATGACGGATTAGTCGGACAATTAGGCGGAGAACCGACTCCGGCTATTGGTTTTGCGATGGGTATGGAGCGTTTAATTTCACTTTTACCTGATAGAAAATCTAAAAATTTAGATGCTTATATTGTTTCAAATTATACAACCGATGCTTTTGTCTTTGCACAGGAATTGAGAGAACAGGGTGTTAATGTTGAATTTGATTTAGCAAATAAAAAATTCACCAAACAGCTTGAAAAGGCTTCAAAAGTAGCAAAATATGCACTTATTTTAGGTGAAGACGAAATATCAAAACATCAGGTTTCAATAAAAAATCTTGAAGAGGGCAAACAAATAACTGTAGATAGAGCAGATTGTGTCAAAATGCTGGAACTATAATTTATATCTTGATTTTTGTTTGAGTGTATTATATCATTTATAAATAGAAAGATAATTACATTTACTTCATAAAAAAACTATATGAAAATACTTAGAATAACAAATGATTATATACAACAAAGAAACAACAAAAATTTTATAAGTTGGGATGATATTTCGGATGCTTCCGATATTGCAGATTCTATGACAAATGAACAAAATGATTTAAAAAATCCGTTAACAACAAAGTTTTGGCAATTTTGGCTTTTTGAAAACAATTTGGATTACAAAAATTATTTGAGTGTAACAGATGTATATAAAAATTTTTCTATATAAAAAATTAAGCAGCTAAAAATTTTATCACTTGCAAAAAATTATAATATTAGCTATAATTAACACTGTTAACCGATTTTGAAAGGAATATAAAATGTCAGAAAAAATTACTATTCGTTCAGACAGACAAACCGATTACAAATTCATGTACAAAGGTGAAGAAGTTGTTCTTGGTGCAGGTAAAATTATTGGTATTGCTGATGGTTTGGAACACGTTGTCCTTCCGACTTGTGCTATGAAAATAATGAATAATCTTATTGTTATTAAAGATGATGTAAAATAAATAATATACATAATTAAAGCTTTTAAGACCGAAAATATTTCGGTCTTTTATTTTGTATTTATTTTAAACTTTTAACCAATCAAGCATCGGACGAATTTCTCCGGATTCTATCCCTAATATTTGAGCCTCTTTATTTGTTAAAACTTTATCAGTTCTTAAATTCACCACAGGAACATTATCAAGTGTCAAAACTTTGTCTTCTTTATTATAAACTTTTGAATAATTCAATCCGTAATCTACACACCCCGGTAATCTTACATAATCTTTTTCTTCATCATAATAGCAAAGTCCAAAGGTTCTGCAGATTATTCCTCGGTACTTATACACACAACATTCATCACCTATCAAAAAAGGACATTCATGTTCAAATCTTTCACCTTTATATTCGGATTTTTCTTTCAATAGATTTTGTATCTTATTTTGTACAACTGCTCTGAGTCTTTGCGGAAGATTCATATATCCTTTTGTCAAATATGAAAATTCGAGTTGAGAAAACGGGTAATCTCCCTGTTTACAACACAATGAACATCCTCTTTTGCAATATATATTATCTTTTTGGTTTTCAAAAAGCTTTTTCAAATGTCCGTCAAATTTTTCTAAAAATTTTTCATAATTTTCAAACATATAAAACCTATTTATTTTTTATCATTGTATACCGTCTTCCAACTTTTAAGACTCTATAATCTATTTTGCCCTCTATTTCATTCATTTCTTTATTTTTTATAATAACAATATTTCCCTTTTTTTCCAAATCATGCTTTACATTTTCAAAAGTTAATTCAGTTTCGTTGTTATAATCGGCAATTTTGTCATTATAATAAATCAACGAATATTTTCTGCCCATATTATATGAAGATATTGTATAATCATGCTTTTGAGCATACTTTGCAAATTCTATCAAATCTTGCTGCCCGAATTTATAATCAATTTCAAATATTTTACCTGTTGCAAATGCTGAAATCATTGCAATAAAAAGAACATAAGACATAAATATTCCAAATTTTTTATTTTGTTTTGTTAATAATAAAGATGACAAACCAAAAATTATCAATATTACAATTAATAACCATTTTACACTGCTTATATCAGAATTTAATTGCTCTGGTAAAAACATTGGTGTAAATATTGCAACAATACCTGCTATTAAAGTAACCCAGCCAAATATCTTTACAGATATATTTATTGATTTTTCATACATATTTTTATTTATATAATCATACCAAACATTTGCTGTTATTATTGCCAATGGCAAAAATACAGGCAAAATATAAGTTACAAGCTTTGTTGATGATGCTGAAAAGAATATAAATATCCAAATCGCAGCAATTAAATTTAAAATAATATTTTTGTGAATATTATCCGTTTCATTAAAGTTTTTTATTGATTTAATTATTGTAATATCTTTAAATTTTTTGATTTTTTCAACTACAACAGCTAAAGCTGAAAATATCCATGGAATAAAACCCCACAATATTGTCAAAAAGTAATAATAAAACGGTTGTTTTCTTCCTATTTCATTATTTGATGTGTTTATAAATCTGTGCAGATGATGTTTTATTATATATTCGTTGTAAAATAACGGATCATATTTTTTAAGCATTATTATATGCCACGGTAATACAATAAGTAAAAACAGTATTACACCGGGGATAAAATATAAAGGTCTGAAAGTTTCTTTAAATCTCTTTGTGATAATTGATGTGAAAAATACAGTACCAACAGGAATTGCAATTCCCGGAATACCCTTTGCCATAACGGCTAAACCTGTAAATATATAAAATAACCACCAATAGAATTTTTTTGCTTTTTCACTACAAAAAAAAGTTTGAAAATATACAATTATAGCAAGACCTGTGTAAAATGCCAAAACAATATCTAAAATTGCATATTTTGAAAGTATTACAAACTCTAATGATGTTGCTAGCATTAAAGATGATATAACGCCGAATTTTCTGTCGATTCTTTGTTTTGAGGTAAAATACACAACAAATGATAGTATAAAACCTAATAAAGCTACCGGAAATCTTGCTGTCAATTCGTTTACTTTTCCAAATAGCAAAAATGATAAGCATTCCTGCCAAAAATATAATGGCGGCTTTTCAAAGAAATATTCTCCGTTTAAATACAAAGTCATAAAATCTTTGGTATTAAACATATCCCTTGCCATAGAAACATATCTTGTTTCATCAACATCCATCAAAGAATATGTCCCTAAATTATGAAAAAATATAAAATAAAAAATCACCGCAAGAAAAATTATCGTTACTATTTCTTTATATTTATTAATAAATTGAATTATAAAATTTTTATAAATACTAAAGTTGTCCATATTAACTCTCTTTCTTACGAAAATTATAATATAAAAAAATGTAATTAGATATTGTATTACAGTAAATATAGACAAAACCTTTCTTTAATTTCTAAAACTCAACTACGTTTCATTATTAAATTCTTTTCTCTCTAAAAGAGAGATTTTAATGTTACTAAGTATATACATTATAGAAATATTAATTGTAGAAAACTTTATAAGTTTTCTACAAAAAATTTCTATTTATATATTTTTTTTATTTTTGTAAAATAAAATTACATATTAAAAAAATTATTCTACATTTTTTATACATACGTAAACTCTTTATTTTTATTGCTTTTTTTTACTTTTGCACAAATATTTATTGCTTATTATTATGATTATAATTTTAATTATTTTTAAATTTGTTATTTTATAAATTATAGTATTTAGCTTTCATAAAATAAAAAATCAGTTGTTATCATGTTAAAAATATATTATAATATAATATATCATTATAAGAGGATATTTATATGTTGGAAAATAAAAATAAATTTGGGTTTACATTAAGTGAATTAATTACAGCTCTTGGTATAATTGGAATATTGGCAGCAATGAGTGTACCTGCATTGTTTGAAAATATACATAAAAGAACTGCTGTTGCACAATTAAAAAGTATGATTGGTAATGTTCAAAATTTAGCAAATGTTCAAATTGCAACAAAAGTTGCTAAAGAACTGGACTTGACTGATTTTTCAAATCCAAGTACATTATTTAACGATAAATATTTTATACATACAAAAAAATGTTCATCTTCAACAGCTCTAACTGAATGTTGGGAAATACCTTCCGGTACAACTAAATATAAGGCAATAAACGGTACAGCTTTTTCACCTGTTGCTATGGAATCTGTTGTTCTAAAAAGCGGAGCAATTTTAGGTTACAGATTATATACAGGTACAATAAGCAATACTAATGAAAAAATATACGGACAATTTTTATATGATGTAAATGGTGTAGATAAGCCGAATATAGTTGGAAGAGATTTATTTGCATTTTATATAACAAGAAGCGGTCGTATTTATGGTTCTACTGCCGGACAAGATTTTGATGCAAAAAATAGCTGTAAAAATGGCGGAATTTATTCTCCAAATTATTGTACAAATGCAATTATACATGATAATTGGCAAATGAATTATTAGTTTTATAATATTAAAAAATATTTTTATAGTATAATATTTCTATGAACTTAGATAGCCGGATAGATAGCTTATTATCACCTGTTGCAAACAAAGTTTCAAGTATTATTTTTTCACATGTAACAATAAATGGTGTTCGTGTTGAGTTTTTGATACTTTTATTAATGATTGCAGCATTATATTTTACTATAAGAACACGATTTATCGGGTTCTGGGGTTTTAAGCATTCTATAGATTTAATCACTAAAAAATATAAGCATGACGATGTAATAAAAAGAAAAAAACATGGTGAAGTATCATCATTTCAAGCTTTAACAGCGACAATTTCTGCATCTGCCGGAATGGGAAATGTTGTAGGTTCAGCTTTGGCAGTTTCAGTTGGAGGGCCGGGGGTAATTTTTTGGATGATAATAGCCGGTATTTTTTCAATGGCATTAAAATTTTCAGAAGTGTTATTGGGAATAAAATTTAGACAAATAAATCCTGACGGTTCATCTTCAGGCGGTCCTATGTACTATATAATAAACGGTTTAAGAGCCCCTTGGATAAAACCTATAACACCGTATTTATCAAAAATATATGCGATTTGCTGTATTTTTGCAATGATTGGAGGTTGGAATTTATTTCAAATAAATGCAATTACAACACAAATAACAAATGTTACAGGTTTATTTTCAGGTCAACGATGGATTTTTGGTTTAATTGTTGCAACAATCACTTATATTACTGTCATTGGCGGAATAAAATCAATAGGAAAATTTACCTCAAAAGTAACACCTGTTATGTGTACTTTATACGTATTTTCAGCATTTATAATTTGTTTATTGAATATTCATCACTTGCCTGAAACTGTTGTTTTAATAATAAAAGAAGCATTTAAACCGCAAGCAATTGTAGGTGGAGGTTTGTTTGGGTGTATGTTATGGGGATTTCGTCGTGCAATGTTTGCAAATGAGGCAGGTTTAGGAACAGCTCCGATTGCATTTTCAGCTGTAAAAACAAGCAAACCTGTAGCACAAGCTTTTATTGCAATGCTTCAACCGTTTGTAGATACTGTTATTGTTGGAGCTTCAACTGCATTTATAATCGTTGTAACAGGAGCTTACCTTAATACAACAGGTATTGAAGGTATAGAATTAACATCAAAAGCTTTTGGAACAGTTTGTCCGTTTTTCCCTGTTTTATTAACATTTATGGCAGCTTGTTTTGTTTTGTCCACAATGCTTTGCGGTTCATATTACGGCACAAAATCTTGGACATTTTTGTTTGGTGAATCAAAACTTACAACCAGAACTTTTCAAATTATATATTGTATTTTTATAATTATAGGTTCTGCAATGAATTTAAAAAGTGTTGTAAATCTTTCTGATGCGTTTACACTTTTCCTTGCGGTACCGAATTTAATTGCAGTATTTTTATTATCTGATATAATAATGAAAGAATTAAAAAGATATTGTCGTAAATATAATATTGGAATTTTTAAAAACAATTAAATATGGGAGAGATATAAATGATTAAAAAAGGGTGTCTTGATATAGTAAAAGATAAATGTGAAAATTGTACTGATTGTGTATTAGGATATACAAGAAAAAATGTTGTATTTTCTGATGGAAATCCGGATACTGCAAAAATTGTATTGATAGGTGAAGCTCCCGGAGAAACAGAAGATGAAACGGGAAAACCTTTTGTCGGAAGAGCCGGAAAATTATTAAATCAATTTTTGGAAGAAGCAGGAATTTCAAGAGAAAATGATTTATATATAATTAACACAGTAAAATGCAGACCTCCTGAAAATCGAGTTCCAACTGATGTTGAAAAAACAATGTGTGAAAAATATTTAATGGCACAGATTGAAATAATAAATCCAAAAGCAATTATTTTCTGTGGTGCAACGTCATTAAAATCTTTCTGGGCAGATAAAAAAGTTCAAATATCAAAAGTCAGAGGAAATTGGTTTGATGTAACAATCAAGGATAAAACATACAGAGCAATGGCAATCTTCCATCCATCTTATTTATTGAGAAATCATTCAATGGAAGAAGGTTCTCCAAGAAGATTAATGCAGCAGGATTTAAGCGAAATTAAATCAACAATTCTTGGTTCAAATCCATTTTCAGATAAAGAATTGGTAATTGTATAAATAAAAATACAAAGGCGGATATTTTATCCGCCTTTGTATTAAACAAAATAAAAAAGGCACTGAAATTTATTCAGCACCCAATAAAGAATGATTATGATGGATGATTCGATTTATTTTCCCCTAAAATTTATTTCCCAATTGAAATTATTATTATTTTTTTAATTCCCCGTAAAGTATTTTAGATTTCCCTTACATATATATAAACAATTTCTGATATAAAAAATTGCCATAAAAAGTATATACCACTTAATAAAACTTAATATAATTATTTAATCATTGTATTTATTGATGTTTTTTGAGCAATAGTATTATCTTTGTGTATAGCATTTACAAGTGCATAATATAATATCGGATCGATATTTCCGTTTTGCACATCTTTATATAAAATAGTTAATGCCTGATTGGAATCGAATTTCTTTCTGTAAACACGATTTTCAGTTAATGCGGAGTATTTATCTGCAAGATTTAGAATTTGCAAATTAATATCAGGAGTATAGCTTCCGTTTACATTATGGTGATATCTAATCATATTTAAAACATTTTCATTCAGTCCTGATTTTTTCAAAAGTTGATAACCCAATTCAGAATGTAAATCCATGATTTTATGTTCTTCTTCAGTAAGAATGTTATTTTTGTTCAAAATCTTTTCAGGAATAAGAACTTTTCCAAAATCATGCAGTATAGCGCCTTCTTTCAAATCTTTTATATTAATTTCTTGTTTTAAGGCAGGCGGCAGATTTTTGGCAATTTGTACGCAAATATCTTGAGTGGTTTGGCAGTGACCGTTTTTCAACTCCATAATCTCTTTCATATTTAATCTTAATGGAATTCTGTTATCTTTTAAAATGTCAATAACTTCAGGATTTTCGCAAACCATTTTTTTTATTTCGTGTTCATTAAATAAAGCAGCAGGTGAATTGTTTTGAAAACTGTCGCCAATGTTTGAGTTTCCAAAGTAGAAATTTTTTCTATAATTATTTAGTTTCAAATTCGGGTTCAAACCAATGCGGTATTGATTTGAATTGTTTACTTCAATTCCCACTAAATCACACCAAAACTATCTACTACTGCCTACTATTATATAAAGTATTTTATATTATAAAATTTGCTTTAATATTAATCAAATGTAAAAATTTTTAATAATAAAAATTATAAAGTGGTAAAATAATAATATTATGAAAGAAATAAAAAAAGTATTAATTTGCGGAATAGGTGCAATTGGTTCAATTTATGCCAATATAATAAATAATTATGACAGCCAAAATTTGAAAATACTGGTTGATGAAATACGTTTAGAAAAATATAAAAAATATCCAAAAATTTTTAACGGTAAAGAATTAAAATTAAACTATATATTACCAGAAGATACTGATTTTAAAGCGGATTTGGTAATAATAGCGACAAAATATGATGGTCTTGCTGATGCAATAAATAATATAAATAATTTTGTAAAAGAAGACACAATTATACTTTCTTTATTAAATGGTGTTATTTCAGAAGAACTTATTGCTCAAAAATATGGCTGGAAACATGTATTGTTATCATATTTTATTGGTCATAGTGCAATGAGAGAACAAAATAAAATAGTTCATGACGGCACAGGAAAAATAGTTTTTGGTATAAAAGACAAGAAATTAACCGAAATTAGTGATATTCAAAAGGTTCGTGAATATTTTGACAAAACAAAAATAATATATGAAATACCTGAAGATATGCTTCATTCTTACTGGTTAAAATTTATGTTAAATGTTGCTTCCAATCAGCCTTCTGCAATATTGAATATGACATTTGGACAAATGCAAAACAATCCGAAATTTATAGAATTTTTTAAAAAAATTATGAAAGAGGTTCAAAAAATTGCTGAAGCAGAAGGAGTTAAAGATACTCAAACAATGATAGATGAAGCAATCGTTGTTTTTAACAAAATGATACCGGAAGGAAAAACCTCTACTTTACAAGATATTGAGGCTCATAGAAAAACAGAACTTGATATTTTTGCAGGAACAGTTATTGAATTAGGTAAAAAACACAATATACCGACACCTTACAATATTGTAATGAAAGAAATGATAGAAATATTAGAAATGAAATAATTTATAATTTTGTTTTACTTGAAAGATTTAATACATCAATAAATGATAAAACAGATGTAAATTCATCAAAAAGATGTTTGTACTGTTTAATATCATCAATTCTACCCAACAAATGGTTCATTTCAAATAAATCTTTATTTGTAGAAAGCATGATGAGTAAATTATTACTATAAACAGAACAGCACATTTTTCTAACCTTAAAACTTGTCTGAATTTGCATAAATCTATTCATAAAAGCGGTATTTAAAAGATACCGAGCTTCAACCTGTCCGGATGCAGCACCGGAAAGTTTTTCAACCCAAACATCAAACTTTTTATTAAATTTTTCATATTCTAATGTTACACGTTCAAAATTTGGTGGAATTTTTGTGAAAGAAAACTTTGATAATATTAAAACACGAGGGTATATTTCTTTGTTCATCTTAAATTTCATTGCCAAACCTTTAAACATTCTATTGTATGTTCGGTGTTTATCGTTTGCATTCCATCCAAAATCAGTTTCATTCATTTCAAATTTTACATTGTTATATTCACCGCTAAAACAGTCATCATCATCTCTTTGGGTAATTTTTCTGGAGTATAATTGACTATTTTCAAAATACGCATTTGGTATAAGTTGTTTTGCTCCATAATCATCTAAATCAGATACTATTTCAGCAATATCGTCATATTTTAAACCACTGTCTGTCAAAAAATTACCTATAATTCCGCCAGACTTGTCATAAAAAATATTTTTCCCAAAAACTTTTAATAATTCGGGAAAAAGTGAACTTTTTATTTTATTCTGATAAGTTTTATTTGTTGTTTGAATATTAAAAATTATCGCACCGATAAAAAATATAACAGCCAACCAACAATGTAATTCTAAATTATAATTATATTCTCTTTTTCCGGGAACAAAGCCTAACAAGCCAATTCCAATATATTCCAAGATAGATTTCCAGTTATATAAACTTCTTATTTCTTGATTTTGAATAGCTTTCCAAACATTCAAATTTTGTCCCATAATTCGGGCAAATTTTATGCTAAATTCATTTCTATATTTATTCATACAATTTTGCATTATTTACCTATTTCTAAAGCTCTTTGCGCCATTGATTTAGAGATATTTACTAATGCAAGGTTTGCTTCATAAGCTCTTTGGGCAATCAAAGCATCTGCAATATCAACCATAGCATTAACATTTGATGCTCTTATGTAACCATTTTCATCCGCATCAGGATGACCGGGTTTATAAATTTTTTCACCAAGTGTAGGATCTTCAACAACACCTGAAAAATTTACGCCGCCTTCTAAATAAGGTAAAGTTCCGACACCAAAAACATCTTCTTTCATTACATTCATCAAACCGTAAAAAGAATTATCGTCAACGGCTGTCAGGACGGGAATTTTTCTGACATAATTCGGGGTATCAAGGTTAGCGATATTCTTTGCGTGAATATCAATTCTTTTTCCATGAACTCTTAGTGCTTTTGCACCTATATCTATTGAATCCATTATACCCATTTTATATCACCAGCTTTCATTATTTACCTACATTTATTACTGTTTTCATTTCTGTTACTATGTTTGACATTCTGCGTGTTGCCATAGAATACATAATGGAGTTTTCCTGCATTTTCAATAATTCTGTTGAAGCATTGACAGGTTCTTCTGTTTGCTCAATAGCAATTGCAGACGGTCCTAATTTTGTTGATAATTTAGTTTCCAATGGTGAATTCATTGTGCTTAAATATTGTCCAAAATCGATATCTTGTCTGATATATCCGGGGGTATCAACGTTAGCAATATTAGAACCCAAAGCTTTTTGTCTTTGAGAAATCAAATCCATCATTAAAGTTACTTTTCCAAAACTATCTAATGAAGTAAACATTATTTAATTAAGCCTCCCTGATATTAATTGCTTTGTTATACATATTATCTGCAAGTTTAAGCATTTGCATGCTGGCAAGCATAGATGCGTTTAAACGCAGTAAATCTGTTGCTGAACGATAAATACTTACATTTGATGCTTCCAAATTACTTTGTCTGAAGCAATCATGATTTTTAACAAGTCTTGCTTCACCTGCTTCATCTGTTGGTTTTAAACGATTCATATCAGTCATTTCCATACCCATTGGGTTATCAAATCTTATTAATGGAATTGTACCGAGTTTTCTGGGTTTGTCGCCACGCTCATCATAGGCTACAACCTCACCATTTTTCTTGATTTCAAATTTATAGCAATTTGAAGGAATTTTAATTCCTTCCCCGACAATCCATCCGTCACGAGTTGTCAAATAACCGCCCTTACCCTGTTTAAAAGCACCATCTCTTGTGTATTGAACTTCACCTTTTGGTGATGTAACAGGAATAAAACCGGCGCCATCAATTGCCACATCATAAGGGTTAGAGGTAATTCTGATAGAACCCTGAGAATTATCTGTTCTGACAGAACCTGTCAAATATCCGTCTTCTTTCAGGATTTGTTCAAAAGTAACATTTTTATAACCTGTCGTTTGAACGTTTGAAAGGTTATTGGCAATTTGACCGAAACGCTCAAATTGTATAAGTGCGTTATTTGTACCTTTTGAAATTATACCTTGTAAATTATACATCTTTCTACCTCTTATTTGTCATGCTGAACCTGATTCAGCATTTGTTTTAATTATTGACTCAGTTGAGAAATTGTCTTGCCTAAGACTGAATTTTGAAGCATGAACATTTGTCTGTTAGCATCAAAATTTTTGATAATAGGCATCATGGTTATAAATTCCTGATGTAAAGCAACGTTAGAAAATTCATTATAACCTTGCTTTACATTTGGTTCCATAACCGCAATTCCGCTATGATCGACAACCCCAAGCTGAGCAACTTTTTCAAGCTTCATTGTTTTAGGATTGAAAATAGAAATCTTACCTTCTGTGTCAATTTTTACATCCTTCAGGTCTTGCGGAACGAAAGGAAATACAATAGGAACTCCGGCATTAGATAAAACTTTTGCATTTTCTAATGTAACTAAAGTTCCGTCTTTAGCAATTTTAAATCGTCCGTCACGAGTCAATTTAACACCGTTTTCATTTTCGGTTTGAAAATATCCTTTATTTGCCAATGCAATATCTAAAGGATTTTCTGAAACTGCAATACGTCCGACTTTATCATCTCTTGTTGTGGACAAGGCATGGACACCTAAATATTCCGCAAATGATGATACAACAGCTTCTTTACGTTGATATCCGATTTTATCAAAGCCTCCGATATTCTCGTTTGAAATACCAATAAGCTCACTATCTAAGTGCATAGCACGGATTGAAGCCGTCAGACCGCTTGTATCGTATTGTATTCCACCGTTTAATCTCAAACTCATAGTACTACCTTCTTACATGTTTTTATTAATATTGTCGCTAATTTTATGATTTTCCTCAATGTTTTTGCGAAAAATCATACGTTTAGAGGACATATTTGCATGTTTTTAAGGATTTTTTAAAAAAAGTCAATGAAAAATAAAATAAAAAATGTATATAAAAAAGAAAGTCTCATCAATTGATAAGACTTATAAATATACATTTACCCCACACACATATTAACATATAAAATTTTTATTGTCAAGAGGATTAATATTTATAAATTTGCGTAAATAAAAATTCGGAGTAAAATATTAATTATGATGAGATTTGGTATAGTTTTAATGTGCTTGTTTGCAACACTTTTACCCTGTGGTGCAGATACTTTGTTGCAAGAAGCTGCCAAAAATGAAGCTCCAAAAATTTTCATTTATCATATTCCGGAAGATATAGAACCTATAAAGCAAAACATGGAAGAAGATAAAGTTCCTGACATTACCTCAGATGATATAACCGCAGATACATCCGGTATGGCAGAAGAGGAATTTGAAGAAGAAGATTCATCTGATGAAGAAATTAAAAAAATCTCTGTTGATGAAAACGGATATGAAATAGATGATATGTATACAGATGTTTTGAGAGGTTATGCAATATATGATGAAAATGAGGCTGACATGGTTTCATTAAACCGCTCAGAAGATGAAATTTTAAAAATCCAATTGCAGCAGCCATACAATTATAAAGGTGGAAAATATTTTGCTTCAAAGAGTTTCAAACCTATGGTGTATTCAAGATATTCCAATTTAGAATACAGTATAAAGCCTTTATCAAGTTCAAACGAGAAAAAACTGGGCGGATTTACTGCCGGTACAATGTTTGATCAAGGGATTGATTATGCGGAAATAGAACAATCAACAGGTGTTTATTCAAGATATGATACAAAACATTTTGGATTATATACTGCATATTCTAAAACTTTGAACAGTACAAACAGTAACTATAACGATAATTTTTATCTTGCTCCAGAGATAAAACTTAATCAGTATATGACATTGAAAGAAATATTATCTGCTGATATTACAAAAAATCGTAAAAAAGCAGAATTTGTAATTTCAATAAATCCGTTTGGGAAAAAAGATTTAGACCGCTGGCGTATAGAGTTTGGAACAAATGCAACTTTTGATGATAGTAATGCGGTTTTGAAAAATCAATTCAAATTCTCAACAAATTTCAAATTGTAAATATATAAAAATATTTTGAAAGTTAAGAAGATTTTGTTTATAATTTAAAAAAAGGGGATATAATATTGCCAGAAGAGAATATCTCACCAAATCAGAATATACGTATTAAATCAAGAATAAAACGAAAACCCAAACGCAGGAGAACCGGTTTTTATTATTCGTTTTTTTCTATAATTTTGTTGTTTTGTTTGTTCCAAATAGGCTGTGGTGCAATTTTAAATGTAAGTAAAATTATTTCTTACAAAGGAAAAATGATTACCTTGGAAAACCTGTTAAAACAGGCGCAAATGCGCAATCAAGATTTAAAAGCAGAGAAAAAAGTTGTAACTTCTGATAATAGTCTTGAGGGTATTGCAAGAAATAATCTTAAAATGGCAGGAGAGGATGAGGTTTTAATAATAATAAATCAAAAAGTGGAAACTCCTGTGCAAACAAAAAAGAAATGGCAATTTAAAGGCTTTTCTTTTGGCAAGAAAGAAAAAAATAATGAAGAACAACTTCCGATGGAGGTAAATATTCCTCAAGAGGTTATGGAAGAATAGGTATAAAGATGGAAAATACTCAATGTATTGATTATATAAAACAGGCTTTTGAATTAAAAGAATCAAAAAATTACAAACCTGCAATAGAAATGTTGTATAAAGCTTTGGAATTGGATAATGACAATGTGGAAATTCTTTCTCAGATAGGCGAAATGTATTTTCTTTTGAATAATTATTCAAGGGCATTACAGTATTTTGAAAAAGCTTTACTGATTAATCCAAATCATATCAATAGTCTTGATATAACAAAAAAAATTAAAGAGCGTCAGGGAGATATGGATGAGGTTTTAAATATTTCAAAAAAGATTTTTGAATTCGCTCCGTCTGAAAACTCTTTGAAAAATTTGATGAATATACTGATAAAATTAAAACTGTTTTGCGAAATAGAAAAATATACAAATTCTGAATATTTTACCTCAAATGTAAAAATAGAATGTGCCAATGCGTATTATTTAAACGGAGAAACAGAAAAAGCGAAAGAACTTTTGGCTCAGTGTGATATTGATAATGAAAAAACTATGCTTTTGCAGGGTAAAATAAAATTTGATGAAAATAATTTTGATGCCGCAAAAGAAATTTTTAATTCAATCGGAAAAATCTCTCAAAATCCTGAAGTTTTGAATTATTTAGGTTTGTTTGAACTTGAAAATATGAATTTTATAGAAGCAATAAAAGATTTTTCAAAAGCTTCAAATCTGGATAAACATAATTCGGTGTATTACTTTAATCTTGGTAATGCCTATTTTTATAACGGTTGGATAGAAGAAGCTCAAAAAGCATATCAAAAAGCATTGTACATAAATCCTGAAAATCTTGATTATCGTTATGCTTTGGCATATTTATACTATGACAAAAAAGATTATATAAAGGCTCAAAATGAGATTGATGCGATATTAGAAAATTCATCAGCACATAATCAGGCAAAGGTTTTAAAAGCATTATTATTAGCTCAAAAAAAAGATTTTATAGGTGCAAAAAATATTCTTGAAGATAATCTTAAAAATGGGGCAAATGATGATTTTACAAAAAGTGCGCTAAGCAAAGTTTATGTTGAATTAAACATATATAAAAAAGCCGAAGAACTTGTAAATGAAATGATTGAAAAAAATCCTCAAAATCTTAATTATATGAATGATTTAGTCGAAATTTACATAAAAGAAAAAGATTATGAAAAAGCTCTTGAATTGGTTGACAAAATTTTAAATATTAACCCAAATTATATTTCAGCATGTATTCTTGGAGCAAAGGCGGCATATTTAAAAGAAGATTATGAGCAGTCAAAAGGTTATGCTCAAGATGCAATTTCTCTTGATATTAATTGCGCTCAAGGGTATTATTATTTAGCTCTCGTAAGAGAAAAAACAAACGATATTGAAGAAGCAATTGAATGTATGAAAAGAGCAATATTGTATGATTTAAACAATTCTGAATACTACGATAGAATGAGTGATTTGTATAAGGAAAAAGAAGACTATAAGACAGCTTTGGAATATATGTCAGAAGCTGCAAATATTGATAATTCCGAAGAATATAAACAAAAATATGCTCAACTCGTTAAACTAAATAGAAAAAGCAAGTAAAATATTTTAATAAATTTTTGCCTTATGAAAAAAGATAAATATAATATATTATATCGAACATAATCGGAGAGAATTAATGGAATTTAAAAGATATATGAAAAAATTTATTGCAGTTTCGGTAATAATGTTTATGACCTGTGGTTTTGCTTTTGGTGCAAAATCACCTGAATTAACCGTTCCGCATCAGTACCCCGCAAAATACACCCCTGAATATATAAAACAAATTACCCCGAATTACAAATCTGTCGGAAAAGATGAGGTATTTTATGTTGCCTTGGATATGTTAAAAGAAACTGACGGTATGTTTTCCCGTAATGCTATTTTGGGCAATAACTTATCTCAAAAACCTATGAAAATTGAATTTAAAGATTTGGGACAAATTAATCAAAATTATGCAACATTTGATGCTTTAGGTTGGAAAAAGGGTAAAAATTTATACATTTATATAAGTAATAGACATAAAGATGCACCGGCAGGGGCAATAGCTGCTTTGTTATCGCATGAAGCTCTGCATCAGGATGAATTTAATTCATTAGCTGAAGAAACTTATGCGTGGACTATGGAAGCTGTTGTTTGGGATGATATTTTAAAAATATATCCGGATGCAAACCAAGAATCAAGCGCCCTTGTCAAGCGTGAAAATACTCTCAAAAAACTACTTGATAAAGGCAGACAATCAGGAAAACCAAGTCAATACATAAAAAAAGCAGTTATGCAAAATGCCGGCTATAAAAATCTCCCGTCATATTCTCCCGGGTTTGATAAATTATAATTCCTAAAAATTTTATAATACTCTTTTGTTTTACGGAAAAAGTATATTGATTATAAAAGACCATTGATGTTAAATATAGCTATGAGAAGAAGAAATAAAGCTATTATAATACTTATTGGTGCATTAATTACGCTTTTTGCCGTTAACTATATATACGTATCCAATCATAATCCTTTGTTAGAGGTTCAACAGCCAAGCGTAAATACAACCAAAATTTCTCCTCAAAAATTATTCGAACACACATGGCAAATTGTTAAAAATGAATATTATGACCCTAATTTTAATCAACAATATTGGATAAGATGGAAAAAACATTATAGCGGTAAAATCAAAACAACAGACGATGCAAAAGTTGCCATAGAAACAATGCTTGCAAGTCTTGATGACCCGTATTCCCGTTATATGACAAAAGAAGAATTTGCCGAACAAAATAATTCAATAACATCAAAAATGTCCGGTATTGGTGTTAATATTGTTAATGATGCGGGGAAAATCCGAATAATAAGCGTTTTAGAAAATACTCCGGCGCAATTTGCCGATTTAAAAGTCGATGATGTAATAATAGCAATTGATGATACAAAAGTAAGCGGGTTATCATTAGCACAGGTTGCCAATTTGGTAAAAGGTCCTGTTAATACATTTGTATCTATTGATTTGATGCGAGATAATGAGTTAATTAACAAAAAAATTATCAGAAAAGAAATATCAATAAAAACTATTAAAAGTTCTTTAGACAAAGATATCGGATATATCCAGATTAACAGTTTTATCAGCAGTTCAACACCTAATGAATTTTTGGAAGCATTAGAAAATACTCATGATGCAAAAGGTTTGATTATAGATTTAAGAGGAAATACCGGCGGTTTGCTGCCAAATGCCGTATTTATATCAAATTTGTTTGTAAGACACGGAAGAATAGTTAGTATTGTGGGTAGAAACGGCTATCGATATGATGTTATGGCACAGGATAATAATGTTAATATAAACAAGCCGGTGGTTTTGCTTGTAGATGGTGCAAGCGCAAGTGCAAGCGAAATATTTTCCGGTGCAATGAAAGATTATAAACTTGCAAAAATTATAGGAACTCAAACTTATGGAAAAGGTATGGTACAAAAAATTATTCCTATGCCGAATGAAACAGGTTTGAATTTAACTATTGCAAAATACTTAACTCCCAAAGGTCATGATATAAATAAATTAGGAATTAATCCTGATATAATAACCCCGATAACTAAAAAAGATATAGAAGAAAAAAATGATCCGCAGCTTGAAAAAGCAAAATTGGTTATGGAAAAAATGTTAAATGAAAAATAGCATGCCTTGACATCTCAATTTGTCTTTTTTATACTCATTATATCGGTTAAGGCGACATGGCCAAGTGGTAAGGCAGAAGCCTGCAAAGCTTTTATCCCCCAGTTCGAATCTGGGTGTCGCCTTTTTATTTTTAAC
>CACXCI010000067.1 GCA_902766105.1 uncultured bacterium | reverse complement strand
TGTTATTATACCCGTCTATAATGTTGAGAAATATTTAAGACAATGTTTGGATAGCGTAGTTAATCAGACACTTAAAGATATAGAAATTATTTGTGTAAATGATGGTTCGACGGATAATTCATTAGAAATTCTAGAAGAATACGCCTCAAAAGATAGTAGAATTAAAATTATTACTCAGGAAAATAAAGGTTTGGCGCCTGCAAGAAATACGGGAATAGAAAATACTAAAGGTGAATACATTTTCTTTTTAGATTCTGATGACTATTTAACAAAAATTGAGATAATAGAAAATTTATACCAAAAAGCGCTGCAAACAAATGCTGATGTAATATTTTCTAAAAGTAAAGTTGTTACCGAAGGTAATGATTTGCGGATTTCAAATAAATCTCAATCAATGGATAATTGGCTTAATGTAGATATCCCTGAAATTTTACAAATAACATTTGACAATTTTAAAAAATACATAAATTATATACCCTGTGTGGCATGGGGAAAGCTTTATAAATCTAATTTTATAAAACTAAACAATATAAAATTTATAGATAATCACAGTTTATTTGAAGATAATGGTTTTTGGATAAAAATATTAGCATGTTTACCGTTAATTGCTGAATTATATGAAGACAGTATTTGCTATAGATTGAGAGCAGATTCTATATCAAATCTTATAAATAACATCAGAATAAAATATGACAATTTGAAGGCTGTAATTGAGGATGCAGTAGATTTCATTATGGAAAATTCATATATACAATACAAGGATTTTATGATTAACGAGGTTAAAAAATCAAAATATGCATATGTATTTGATGAAAAAAATAAAAATTTGTATGTAGAAAAAAATATTATTAATGAAATAAAAACAATTCAAAATTATACTAATAATAAGCTTGTTTCAATAGTTTTACCAGTGTATAACGGACAGAAATATATAAGGCAATCCATAGATAGTATACTTTTACAAACTTATCATAATATAGAACTTATAATAGTGAATGATTGTTCTACTGATGACACACTAGCAATAATATCAAAATATGCTGAAAAAGATAAAAGAATAAAAATAATTAATAATGAAACAAATCAAAAATTACCCAAAAGTCTAAATATAGGATTTAAAAATGCTTCAGGGGAGTACTATACATGGACATCAGATGATAATATATATAAGCCTAACGCAATAGAAACAATGGTAAAATATCTTGAGTATCTGCAAGGCTATTCTATGGTAAGTGCAATATGCGACATTATAGATAAAGATGGGAATATTATTAAAAATTCAAAAGAATGGTGGCCTAACAGAAATATAAAAGATTTGGCAAATACTAATAATATTTTAGCATGCTTTATGTATAGAAAGAAAATAGCAGAGTTAATTGGTGTATATGATGAAAATACATTTGGTGCAGAAGATTATGATTATTGGTATCGTATTGCATTAAACGGAAAGATTTTGTATATCGATGAAAATTTGTATCAGTACAGATTCCATCCAAACAGTTTAACCAATACACAAAAATCAATAAATGATAGTGTTGCACAACAAATAAGATTAAAATATTTTATACCGTTATATAAAAAATTGGGATATACAACCCCGCAAATTTGCGATATGGCATTAAAAAAATACAAAAAAACTAAAAATAGAGGTTATCTAAATTTAGTAAAAAAAATAAAATTCTCTTATTATCTCTCATACATTTTTAGTAATAATATGCAAAAAATATTCTCAATAACCAATGAAGATATTAGAAAAGTTGTAACAATATTTGGAATCAAATTAAAATTTAAGTCCAAAAAATTAATTGAACGTAAAAAATTTAATAATATTGTAAATAAACTAAATAAATTAAACAAGGCTTTAAGTAAGCAAAATAGTTATATTCAAAATATGTTAGGCAAAAAAGATAATGAAATTTTAAAACTGCACTATCAACGGCAAGCTTTATCTGAAAAATACAATAAGAAAATAAACAATTTAATAAATATTATAAATAGACATGATGAAAAGATAAACGATTTAACAGATATTATCAACAAACATAATGAAAAATTTTCTATACAAGAAGCACATAATAATTATAAAAGTGTAATAGAAAAAATCAAAAATAAAAAAGGTAAGATTAGAGTTTTATTTTTAGTTAGTGAAATTTCAAAATGGAAAGCTCAAACATTGTATGATTTGATGGAAAAGGATGACAAATTTGAACCATTTATTGCATTAACCATATTAAGTTGTGTTCAAAATGGTGCTGATACAACAAGAAATCATTTAGAAGAAGATTACAACTATTTCAAAAATAAAAATATGAATGTTGTATACGCATATAAAGATAATGAATATATAGATTTAAAAACATTTGATCCTAATATTATATTTTATCAGCAACCATGGGAAATTGATAATATTCAATTCCCTGATAAAATATCAACCTATGCCATTCCTTATTATATACCGTACTATGTAAATAATTATTCTATTTTACCCATAGATTATAACCAGCTATTTCATAAGTATTTATATAAACACTATGTTTTAAATAAACAATGGGAAAATGAATATAATAAGTTGTCCAACATTAATAATTTTTATGGAATAGGTCATACTATATTGGATTATTTTTATTTGAATAAAGATAAAAAATCAAAAAAGAATTATGTAATTTACGCGCCACATTATTCATTCTCTCATATTAAAAATTCAAATCCGCTAAATATAGGAACTTTTTTGAATAATGGATTTCAAATACAGGAATATGCAAAGGTTCATTCTGAATTTAATTGGGTATTTAAACCTCATCCGGGATTAAAATATGCATTAACAAGAATAGGCATTTCAGCGGAAGATATTAAAAAGTATTGGGATGAATGGGCAAGAATTGGAACAGTTTGCGAAGATTCATCATACATGGATTTATTTTTAGATTCAAAAGCACTAATCACAGATTGTGGCTCATTCTTAACAGAATATTTTTGTACAGGTAAACCACTCATTCATTTGATTTCCAGTGATTGCAAAATTCAGCCAAATGAAATTGCAAAGAAAAATTTTGATACTTTTTACAAAGTTCATAATCTTGATGAAATGTTTAAAACTTTTGACAAAGTTTTAATTCAAAATATTGATGATAAAAAAGAAGAACGATTAAAGGTATTGGAAGAAACAGGATTATTAAATAATTATGCAGCCAAAAATATCTTAGAAGATATTAAAAAAACCTTTAACTTGTAAAAAACTTAATAAAACAGTGCCTTAGGCACTAAATACTTAACGTTTCTGTCTGCGAGTTTCTCGCAGACTTTTTTTAGGGGTAGTAATTGGTATTAATGATAATGCCCTCTCTTACTCTTTAGGAGAGGGCATTATCACGTGCATACACAACCCTTCCCACTCCTAAATATTAAAAGTGGGAAGATTGCATTTTGCTGTTTATTTTTATTTAACAACTATATTGACAAGTTTTTTCGGAACAACAATTGTTTTAACAACTGTTTTGCCCTCCGTTAAAGCCTTAATTTTGGGGCTTTCCAGTGCAACTTGTTTCATTTGTTCTTGGTCTAAGCCTTCATCAACCTCTATTTTATCCTTAACTTTTCCGTTAATCTGAACAACAAGTGTTATTGAGCTTGCCTTTGCAAGATTTTCATCCCACTTGCACCAAGGCTGTTCATGAATTGAACCTTCGCCGCCCAATTCGTGCCATGCTTCTTCTGTTAAGTGAACAGCAACAGGCGACATCAATTTCATCAATGAAATAATAGCAAAACTCAAAACTTGCTTATCTTCATCATTTAATTGAGGTTTTTTAGCTTGCCAATCATATATTGCATTTGTTAACTCACGATATTTAGAAATAACCGTATTGAATTGAAAATCATTTGAAATATCATTTGTTATACCTTTAATAGCAATATGAACTGTTCTGACTAAATCGTCATTTGATTTATCTTTAATTGTTTTCGAACCCAGTTCAGAATGACAAATTGATATATTATCTTGATTTGTTGATATCAGACGCCAAACCCTATTCAAGAATTTGTAACAGCCCTCAACACCTGCATCAGACCAGTCAAAATCACGTGCCGGTGGTGAATCTGACAAGATAAATAATCTGGCAGTATCTGCACCGTAATTTTCAAATATTTCATCAGGATCAACAGTGTTGCCTTTTGATTTTGACATTTTAGCACCATCTTTTAAAACCATACCCTGAGTTAAAAGATTTTTAAACGGTTCATCAAAATCCAACAGTCCGCAATCTTTTAATGCTTTTGTGAAAAATCTTGAATATAACAAGTGCAAAATTGCGTGTTCAATCCCGCCGACATATTGATCTACAGGAAGCCAATGATTAACTTTGTCTTTATCAAAGCATTTTTCACTGTTTTTAGCATCTGCATACCTCAAATAATACCAGCTTGAACATACAAATGTGTCCATTGTATCGGTTTCACGAGTCGCATGAGCGCCGCAAACAGGACATACAGTATCTTTAAATGTCGGAGATGTTGTAATAGGAGATTTTCCGACAACTTTAAAATCAACATCTTTTGGTAACATTACAGGCAATTGATCCTCAGGAACAGGAACGATACCGCATTTGTCGCAATAAACTACAGGAATAGGTGCACCCCAGTACCTTTGACGGGAAATCAGCCAATCACGTAATCTGTATTGTGTTTTAAATTCACCAAAACCTTCATCTACTGCTTTTTGGGTAATAGCTTTTTTTGCTTCGGTATTTTTCATTCCGCTAAATTCACCTGAATTTATCAATATACCTTCATCGGTGTAAGCCTCGTTTAGAGATGCCAAGAGGTCATGAGGGCATGATGTCAGGCTATTTACGTTATCAGTCTTGCCTTCTTGACATCCTGCCTTCTTGCCATCTGATATAACAACTTTCATCGGTAAATTATATTTTTTAGCAAAATCAAAATCCCTTGTATCATGTGTCGGAACTGCCATAACAGCACCTGTACCGTATTCAACAAGAGCATAATCAGCAGTCCAGAGAGGGAAAATTTCACCATTAAACGGATTTTTGCAGTGAGTTCCTAACGGAACACCTGTTTTAACCCTATCTGTTGAAAGTCTTTCTATTTCTGTCATTTTACGAGCATTTGCTCTGTATTCTTCAACAGCCTGCTTATTTTCAGGGGTTGTAAGTTTTTCAATATCTTTATATTCAGGTGCAACCACAAGATATGTTATACCATAAACAGTATCCGGTCTTGTTGTATAAACAGGAACTTCTTTAACATCACCGTTTGGAGAATCCATAACAGGGAATTTGAAAATTGCACCATGAGATTTTCCAATCCAGTTAGCCTGCATAGTTTTAACATTATCGCCCCAACCCGGAAGTTTATTCAAATCTTCCAACAAAACATCAGCGTAGTCAGTAATTTTTATGAACCATTGAGATAAGTATTTTTTCTCAACAACACTGTCACATCTCCAGCATTTGCCATCAATTACCTGCTCATTAGCCAAAACAGTTCCGCAGTTATTACACCAATTAACGGCAGCTTCTTTTTTGTACACTAACCCTTTTTTATAAAGTTGCAAGAATAACCACTGAGTCCACTTATAATAATCAGGTTTGCAAGTCGTAACTTCTCTATCCCAATCATAAGACAAACCGAGCATTTTAAGTTGTTTTGTCATATATTTAATATTTTCATCAGTCCATGTTTCAGGATCTGCATTATGCTTCATTGCAGCGTTTTCGGCAGGCAAACCAAAGCTGTCCCAACCTATCGGATGTAAAACATTAAACCCGTTTGCCTTCTTAAAACGAGCGATAACATCTGTAATTGTATAGTTTCTGACATGACCCATGTGCAATTTTCCTGACGGATACGGGAACATAGACAGCGCATAATATTTTGGTTTATCAGATTTGTCAGGCGTTTTAAATGTACCTGATTCTTCCCAAATTTTTTGCCATTTTTTTTCTATTTCTTGCGGGAAATAAGTTTCTTTCATAATCTCTCCAATTTATATTTTATTTATCAGAATTGCTATTCTGACCTACATTTATATCGGGATAAACCCATTTGATATACTCTATTTGAGTAAATTTTACCACAAAAATAATATAAATATACGGGATATATTATAAATATTCCTCGCATACACTCGGAATAACATGTTCCCTCCCTTATTAGGGAGGGCTAGGGTGGGTATTTATAGTAGGTCGGCGTTGCCATGCCGACAATTTAATCACATCAGTTCACCCCTCCCAACCTCCCCTTCATCAAGGGGAGGAGCTTTTTACATAGGGAAAGCCGGAGAACGGTTAATTCTCCGGTGGCGAGGGTAAAAGTGCTTTTCGCACATTTACCGTTTGAAGTTTTTTATATTGTCATTGCGAGCGACAGACGGGAGCGTGGCAATCGCAAGGTTTAACAAGTTGTTAATGTTCAATTTTTTGTAGGTATCCCACCATACAAGGCTTACAAGGCTTATATTTTGGTGCATCAAACGATGCACCCTACAAGGCTACAAGTATTGTCGGGTTAAAACCCGACCTATTATCTAAAAAATTTATTAAAAGATATAATAAAAAACAGTTCCTATGAAAAAATAAAAACACTTTACTTAATTGCAAAAAACTTGTAATTTAACATTATTTTTTAATTTGTTGTATAATAATACCGTCAAAGCTGATAAGAAGGAGTTGTAATGTTTGGTGTTATATTAGCGGGCGGTTCAGGAAGCAGGTTATGGCCTTTATCAAGAGAGCTTTATCCAAAACAATTATTAAATTTGTACTCTAAAGAAAGCCTTTTGCAATCCACATTTGAGCGTCTGAATAAATTTATTCCTGCAAATAATATTATAAGTATTACTAATACCAAACATTTATCAAATGTCAAAATGCAATTAGGTCAATTGAGTGAAAATTCAATTGTTCTTTCTGAGCCGATTTCTAAAAATACTGCACCTGCAATTGCCATAAGTGTAAAATATATTATCGAAAATTCGGATAACGATGAAACTGTTTTAGTTGTTCCGTCAGATTTATTTATTGATAATAATGAACTTTTTGAACAGACGATAAAAAAAGCTCAAGAGTATGCCGACAAAGGGCATATAGTAACATTTGGCGTGAAGCCGACATACCCTGAAACCGGATTTGGTTACATAAAATCTGAAAATAACAGAGTTATTCAATTTACTGAAAAACCTGACAAGACAACTGCAAAAACATATTTTGAAAGCGGGAATTATTTTTGGAACAGCGGAATTTTTATGTTTAAAACCTCAACAATAATTCAGGAGTTAGAAAAATATTGTCCTGAAATTTCTGCTATAGTAAAAAATTTGAAATGCTCTGATGTAATTCCGTTCACAGAATTTGATAGAATGCCTAACATCTCAATAGATTATGCCTTGCTGGAAAAGTCAAATAATATTGTAATGATAGAATTAGATTCCGGCTGGAAAGATTTGGGTTCTTGGCAGTCAATTTATGAGGTCAGTCCAAAAGATAACTGCGGAAATGTTTTTGTAGGACACGTTTTGGATAAAGATTCCAAAAATTCTTTTGTATATTCATCATCAAAACTTGTTGCAACAATCGGGCTGGAAGATACTGTTGTTATTGAAACAGAGGATGCAATATTGGCTTGCAAAAAAGATAAAACTCAAGAGGTAAAACAAATTTATGAAACTTTGAAACAACAGCATGATGATACACAACTGGTACACAAAACTGTATACCGGCCTTGGGGGTTTTATACAGTTATTGCCGCGGGTAAAGGTTTTCAAACAAAAATTATACACGTAAACACCGGTCAAAAATTGTCTGTCCAATCTCACAATCACAGAAGTGAGCATTGGGTTGTTCTATCCGGCATGGCAAAGGTCGTATTGGAAGGTCAGGATCATATTTTATCCCCCGGACACAGTATTGATATTGAAGTGAAAGCAATTCACTCACTCCAAAATCCTTTTGATGAAGATTTAGAAATTATAGAAATTCAAAAAGGTGATATTTTATCAGAAGATGACATTATTCGTTACGAAGATATGTACGGTAGAGTGTAGAACTTGATTTAACCCTGTTAACAATCTATAATTATTGGTATGTTTACAATCAACGAGGAAAATATATCACCAAGTTATGAGGAATTCCGTATAAAGGTAAAAAGTGGAAATTCTTTTGCTGTTACGGGTTTGACCTCTATTTTAAGATTGTTCCTTTTGTACAAAACAAAAGCGTATTCAAAAAAACGAGTATTGTTTGTAACCTCAACTGAACAAAATGCTCTGAAATATCAGACAGATTTATCGGGTGCATTTGGAATTGAATCAACGGTTATGCCTTTTCAAAATATTTCAATGTATGAAACCGTTAGTCCCAATTTATATGATTACTCCGAACAAATCAAAATTCTACAAACAAAACCTGATATTGTTATTTGTCCGGTTAAGGCACTGCTTGAGAAATTTCCGGATGAGGAATTTTTTAAGAAAAACAGTTTTAAAATAAAAATAGGTGATATTGTTGATTTAAAAGAATTGGCGCAAAAACTCGTATCACTTGGATATAAAAAATCCACAATGGTAAATGATATTTCGGAATTTAGTATCCGTGGTGATATTGCAGATATTTTTACACTTGATGATAACCCTGTCAGAATAGAATTTTGGGGTGATGAGGTTGTCGATATAAGATATTTCAATAATGAAACTCAAAAATCCATCCAAAAAATTAAAGAGGTAAATATATTACCGGTTTATAAATTCGTATTACCAAAAGATGATGATGGCTTGCCTTCTTGTCATCTTGACTTCTTGACCCCAGACGAAGAGGGATATTTTGACGGAATTGAGGTATACCAAAATTTCTTTAATGATAATTTAGTCAGTATATTGGATTATTTTCAAGATTACATTTTAGTTTTTGACGAAACAACAGAAATCTATTCAAAATACGAATTTTTAGATGAGAACTTTAACAAGCAATTAGAAGAAAATTTAAAATTAGGGTTGATAATGCATGGTCATTCTGAACTTGATTCAGTATCTAAAAAACAGCCCCTAAAACAAATTCAGGGTGACATGAAATTTGAAATTAAAAACCATTTTACTTACGAAGAATTTTTGCGAAAAACCTCATACTTTACAAAAATCGGTTTTAATAATTTCATTGATGGTCAAATGGGTGATTTAATTGAGTTTAATTCACAGCCACTCAGAAATTTTGAAGCTAATATTGATTTAATTTCAGATTTTATTTTGAAGCATTTAAATATGCCCCCTCTCTCCACCCCTCCCCCTCAAGGTGGGAGGGAGAATTCTCCATATAAAATTATTATTGCAACGGATTACCCTGAACGTGTAAGAGAAATTTTGTCAGAAAAAGAAATTTTTGATGTTGAATATTCTCAAAGTCTTGTCCATGCCGGCTGTATTCTGGAAGATTTTAAAACTATCATAATGACTGATAGAGAGTTGTTCAACAAGCGTTCAAAGGAGATTACATCATCTAAAAAGTCATATTTTAAAGAAAAACCGGAGTATATTGAAAATATCAATGATATAAAACCCGGAGAGTATGTTGTTCATACAATTCACGGACTTGGAATATATAAAGGACTTTCAAAACAGGAAATTGACGGTCAATTGAAAGATTATCTTACAATTGAATACGCAAATAAAGATAAATTGCACATCCCCGCAGAGCAGATAAACTTGTTATGCAGATATCGAGGTTCGGGCAATATTCGCCCAAAACTTTCCAAAATGGGCGGCAGAGATTGGGAAAACACTAAGGCAAAGGTTAAAAAAGAAGTTGAGGTTATTGCTTACGATCTTTTAAGACTTTATGCAAGAAGAAAAATGCAGCAGGGTATACAATTTTTGCCTGATACAAATTGGCAGATTGAAATGGAAGAAGCTTTTGAATTTGTAGAAACCCCCGATCAATTAAAGGCTATATCTCAGGTTAAAGCTGATATGGAATCAGAACAGCCTATGGATAGACTTATTTGCGGTGATGTCGGATTTGGCAAAACTGAGGTCGCTATGAGAGCGATATTTAAAGCTGTTACATCAGGTAAACAAGTTGCTTTTGTCGCTCCGACAACAATTCTTGCCTTGCAACACTATCAAACAATTTCGGAAAGATTTAAGCCATTTGGAATTGATGTAGAACTCTTATCACGTTTTAGAACGAAAAAAGAGCAGAAAGAAACCGTAAAAAATCTGGCAACGGGTAAATGTGATGTTGTTATTGGTACTCATAGACTTTTGCAAGACGGTATTGTATTTAAGGATTTGGGACTTTTGGTAATTGATGAAGAGCATCGTTTCGGAGTTCGGCACAAAGAAAAATTGAAAACCCTGAGAGAAAATATTGATATTATTTCAATGTCAGCAACTCCAATTCCGAGAACTTTATATATGTCTTTGTCAGGCATAAAAGATATGTCAGTAATAAATACCCCTCCAAAAAACAGATTACCGATTAAAACTTATGTCGGGGAGTGGAATGAAAATATGGTGAAAAATGCCATAATTCACGAGCTTGACAGAGAAGGACAGGTTTTTTATCTTTACAACAGGGTAGAAACTATACAAGAATTTAAAACTTTGTTGCAAAGAATTGTGCCAAATGCTCGAATTGCTGTCGGGCATGGACAAATGGATGAAAAAGAATTGGAAGAAGTTATTGTTGATTTTTCTAATCAGGAATACGATATTCTTCTTGCTACAACTATTATTGAAAACGGTATAGATATTCCAAATGCTAATACTATGATTATTCATGATGCTGATAGATTTGGACTTGCTCAATTGTACCAATTAAGAGGTCGTGTCGGCAGAAGTCAAAGACAGGCGTATTGTTATTGTTTTTATAAAAAGTCCAAAGAAATGACAAAAGATGCTATTGACAGATTGAAGGCAATTAAAGAATTTACAACACTTGGCAGCGGTTATCAAATTGCATTGCGAGATGTAGAAATAAGAGGGGTTGGAAATATTTTAGGAACAAAACAGCATGGACACATGATAAATGTAGGTTTTGATACATATTGTGAATTATTGGAAGAAACAGTCCAAGAACTTCAGGGCGAACATGTAAATAAAACCGTACCAACAATTGTTGATATAAATGTTACAGCTTATATCCCAGATGAATGGGTAGGTTCAACAGAACAAAAAATGATTGAATATAAACGTCTGGCAGATGTAAAATCTTCCGTAGAGCTTGATTATATTGTAGAAGAATGGACTGACAGATTTTCAAAACCTCCTGAAAGTGTTGAGAATTTGATTAAACTTATCAGATTAAGATTATCGGCAACTGAGGTAAAAATTTCCGCAATACGTGAAGTTCAAGATTGTATAAGAATTTATACTCCGTACTCAAAACCTGAATGGAATATAATACAACAAGCTTTGCCTAATAACATTTCTAAAAAAATAAAATTTACTCTCGCACCAAAAACCTGTCAAGAAGGTATATCTATCTTGATTTTAGATACTTCCTATGTAAATTTTAATGAAGCATTTAACATTTTGACAGATTTGTTTTATTATATATATAAAGTAAGTCACGAATATTAAAAAAGAAAGAGAGACATTAAATGAAGGGATCAAAATTATTAGTAACATTAGCATTATCTGCAGTTCTTTTTACCGGCTGCGGAATAAAAGATCAAAATGCAATTATAAAAATTAATGATAAAGCAATAACTCAAGCACAATTTGACAAACAAATGGACAAAGCAATTGTTACATCTCCATTGGGTGCTATGGGTGATTTGAAATCAAATAAGGACGGTTTTTTATATCTTATGACATCTCAACAGGTTTTAAATCAAATGATTTTGACCGAATTGATGGATCAAGAAGCTACAGAACGTGGTATCAAAGTTTCAAACAAAGATGTTGATGAAGCATTAAAAGAAATAATTGACCAAATGGGCGGAAAAGAAAGATTGTTAGAAACATTGAAAGCAAATGGCGTTTCTGTTTCTGATTTCAAAAAAGATTTAAAAACTCAGGTTAAAATGAAAAAATTAGCAGATTCAACAGGCAAAACTGAGGTTTCTGACAAGGATGTAGAAAAATTTTATAAAGAAAATCCTGATAAGTTCAAATTCCCGGAACAAGTCAGAGCATCACACATTTTAATTATGGCAAATCCATATCAAATTCAAATGGAATTGACAAATAATGGCAAAAAGAAAATAGAAGAAAAAGAATTAAAAGAACAGGTTGAAAAGAAAATTGCCGAGAAAGAAGCTCTGGCACAAAAATTAGCTAAAGAATTAAAAGCTGATTCTTCTAAATTTGCGGCTTATGCTAAGAAATATTCTGATGATGAAGCTTCAGCAAAACAAGGCGGCGATTTAGGATTTTTTGCAAAAGAACAAATGGTTCCAGAATTTGGTAATGTTGCGTTTAGTGCAAAACCAAATACTGTATCTGATGTTGTAAAAACTCAATTCGGATATCATATCATTTTAGTTCAGGATAGAAAAGCTGCCGGAACAACAAGCTTTGAAAAAGCAAAATCAAGCATAAAAGATTTTCTAACTAGAGAAAAACAAATTCTTGCTTTGGATGAATTAGCATCAGCAGCTAAGAAAAAAGCAAAAATTGAATTTTCTGATGAAAGGTACAATCCGGAAGAAATAAGCAAGAAATTAAATAACCAAGTGAATGATATCACTAAAGGTAAAGCTCAGAAAACAAAAGAAAAATCTAAAAAATAAGAATTAAAACCAGATTTAAAAAAGACTCTCATTTGAGAGTCTTTTTTAATATAAATATCATTTCAACCTGTTTATTTTACTTCGACAATCCAACCTTCAGGAGCATTTAATCTGCCTGATTGAATACCTGTTAATGTATCATACAGTTTTTGTGAAATTTCGCCCATTTTTTCCATGCCGGATGGGAAACAAATTTCTTTACCATGGTCAACGATTTTACCTACAGGTGAGATTACGGCAGCTGTTCCGCATAAACCACATTCTTTAAAATCAGAAAGTTCTGTCAAATAAACTTCTCTTTCTTCTGTTTCCAAACCAAGATATTCTTTTGCAACCTGCATTATAGAACGTCTTGTAATTGAAGGAAGAATACTATTGGATTTTGGCGTAATAACCTTATTATCTTTAGTTACAAAGAAGAAATTAGCACCACCTGTTTCTTCAACTTTTGTACGTGTTTTAGCGTCAGGATAAAGATTTTCGGCATAACCGTTTTTATGAGCCTCTACAATTGCATGTAGACTCATTGCATAATTAAGACCGGCTTTAACATGTCCTGTACCGTTTGGTGCAGCACGGTCAAAATCACTAACAGTCAAAGTTATAGGTTTTACCCCGCCTTTAAAATATGGTCCTACAGGTGAAACAAAAATCCTAAATTGATATTCTGTTGAAGGTTTTACACCCATAACCGGTGCAATACCAAACATGTAAGGTCTTATATATAATGAAGCCCCTGTTCCAAATGGCGGAACATATTTAAGATTTGCTTTAACAACTTTTTTAACTGCTTCTACAAACTTGTCCTGTGGAAATGGCGGCATTTCAAGTCGTTGTGCTGTTTCATACATTCTTTTTGCGTTCATATCGGGACGAAATATTACAACTCTATTGTCTTGCGTTGTGTATGCTTTCATTCCTTCAAAACAAGTTTGAGCGTATTGTAAAACACAAGCACATTCATTCATAACAATATTTTCATCTGTTATTAATTCGCCCTCATCCCATTTTCCATCTTTATAATTTGCGACAAAACGAACATCTGTCTTGTAGTAGCCAAAACCTAAGTTTGCCCAATCTATATTTGCTTTTTCTATCGTTTCCATATTAAATATTCCTCTTTTTATATTATTTTACCCTATCTTATTTGGACAGGCATAATCAAACAAATAAAATCATCTTCACTGTTTGGTTTCAACACTGTTGCAGAAAGACTTGCATTTAAACCGATTATAACCTCTTCGCTTTCAATAATTCTTAATGCATCCAGCAAGAACTTATAATTAAATGCAATTAAAAGTTCTTCTGAGGTGTATTGAATATCTATTTTATCTTCTGATTTACCGGCAGCCGGAGTATCAGCGGAAAGCGTCAATTCATTATCTGCAAAAAGCATCTTTACAATACTTATTTTATCATCAATCATAACAGCAACTCTTTCAATAGCTGCAATAAGTTGAGAAACGTTTACAACGGCCTGTTTCGGACTTTCAGACGGTATCAACTGATTGTATTTTGGGAATTGACCTTCTAATAGTCTTGATATTGTCAATGTCTTTTCTGTTTTCAAAACAATTGTTGATTTGTCTTTACAGATTTTAATTGATTCATCTTCAATAAATGAACCCATTTTCAAAAATTCATTTAATGTTCTTGATGGGATAATCAATTGAGTTTGCTCTGTTATATCTGAGTTGATTTTTTCTCTGACACGAGCAAGTCTGTTACCGTCAGTTGAAGCGATTTCCAAAATTCCGTTAGAAAAATCACAGACAATACCTGATAAAAGGTTTGAAACCTCATAACTTGCAGCAGCAAAACCGGCTTGTCTTATTGCTTTCAAAAACGGTTTTAATTCAACATCAAAACATTTTGCGTCATCAATTTCGTAGTTATAAACTTCAGGCGGAAATTCGCTTGCAGAAATTCCGATAATATCGAATTTTGATTTTTTGCAAGAAATATTAACATTAGTGCTTCCTTCTTCTACATCAAAGGTAACTAGATCATTTCCCAACTTAGATACGATTTCGTTTAATTTTTTAGCAGGAAGGGTAATTTTTCCCTGCTCTTCTACCTGCGCATCAACAGTTGTTATTACTGTCAATACCAAATCGGTTGCCGTAAGACGAATGGCATTATCCAAAGTTTCAATTAAAATATTATATAATACAGGCTGAACGGCTTTTTGTGAGGTTGCACGCTCCACAATTTTAATTCCGTCATATAAATCTTCTTTTTTAATAATAAATTTCATATCCCTACTCCTTATTTTATTGATTAAATTATAGGATAAATAACTTATAATATCAAGTGAAATATAATAATTTTGGCATACTGAATTATTTTTCAGATATAATAAATTTATGAGATTAATAGAATGTAAAAAGTATATTACTTGGAATTTAGTGTCATTAATCGGATATGTAAGCCTTGCTGTAACAGTAATTTTTTTGTTAATGTGCTTTGTTGCATCCTCCGGCACAACAGTACGTGAAGATGTTGATATGTTTTTTTATGATTACATAAGAAAAGTTTTAATAATCCCATATATAAAATTTTATAAATTTCAGTTTCTTTTAATGGTTTTTTCTTTAGTTCTATCGGTTTTTGAACATCGATATTATGAAATGAAAGAAATGCATGGAGTAAGCCTGTTTGAAAACCATGAAAACGGCTATACATTTGGGTTTGCGCTGGGTATATCTTTAAATTTTATCCCTTTATACCTGCTTTATATAATTGCAATATTGCATTTTATAAGACTTATTTAAAATTTTGTGGTATTATAATGAGAGAAAAGACTATGTCGACGTGACGGAATCGGTATACGTGCACGTTTGAGGGGCGTGTGGGGAAACCCGTGCGGGTTCAAGTCCCGCCGTCGACACCAT
>CACXCI010000066.1 GCA_902766105.1 uncultured bacterium | reverse complement strand
CTGGTAAATCTTGTTACCACTTCTCCATGTGACATTTCTTCGTAATATTTTCCTAAATCGACTTTAGAGTTATCCGAATCATATATCATAATTTTCTTTGGTACAATTTCTGCCTCTTTAACAAATGCTCCTTCTTCATCAAGTATTCTGACAATAACTTTTCCGTCTTTTGTTTCACCTTGTTTTAAAAGGTTATAAACTTTTCCATCTTTGGGGTTTGTCCAAGTTACACGGGAATAACTATCTTCTATAGTTTCAGATGTCAATCGTTTTAAATCTTGCGGGGTAGCTTTTGGATATGTTCTTACAATTTCTCCTGCTTTTGCTTGGCAAATGGCAATTTTATTCATTTGCCTTGCTTGTTTCATTTCTTCGGTGCAAAATCTTGGCAGGGCGAATGTTTTACCGCTTGGGACATAAGTTAATGTCGGATTTATTCCATGAAAAATCGGTGCTTTTGTCTGTAAAACACTCTGTACTCCTGTTTTTTGCACAAAATTTTTAACAACAGGGCTGAATATTTTTATTCCGACCTTTTCTAGTCCCATTATTATCCCCTTTGTATATATAAAGGATATCGGTATATAAAAATTGCCTAATTTATAAGATTACTTTAAGTTCATGAATTACAACATCAAGTGCGCCTTGCTGATCGTGGAATATTGTTTCACAGTCTTTGCATGCCTGATTGTAAAAGTCATTATCTGATAGCAACTTTTCCATATAGTCGCTTAATTCTTTCGGGTTTTTAACTATTTTACCGGCATTAGAGCGAGATAATAGCCAATAGATATCTCTGAAATTATGTATGTTAGGACCTGTTATTGTTGGCTTTGAATAAACCGTAGCTTCCAGAGGATTGTGTCCTCCTGTTTTGTTAAAACTACCTCCGATAAATGCAAATGTGCATATTGAGTACATCTTGCTTAGTTCGCCCATTGTATCTAATATGATTATGTCTTTGTCTTTAAAGGAATCACCTTTTGAACGAAAACCGTAATTTATGCCAAGTTTGTTGATTATCGGTGTGATTTGCGGAATCCTTGTAAGGTGGCGAGGAACCAGCAACAATTTGATGTCGTGATATTTTTCCTGTTTTTCTTTAAATATATTTAAAATAATTTCATCTTCACCTTTGTGGGTACTGCCAGCAATAATTACCCTAAAGCCGTCTTGACCTATATCAACTGTTTCTTCTGATTTTTTTACATCAAATTTTAAATTTTTCATGACAAAAGTTCTGTCTTGCGGTGCGCCGATTGATATAAGTTTATTTTTATCAATTTCACTTTGGGTAAGGATTTTTGTATACTTGGAAAGAACTGTTTCAAAAAAGTAATGAAACATTTTGTATAAGTTATATGTTGAATCAGACATTCTCCCATTAATACAATATAATTTGATGTTTCTCGCTTTGCAAAAAAATGAGAACACCGGCCACAATTCTGTTTCTGCAATCAAAACAACATTCGGTTTTACTTTATTTAGAAAACTATCAACGCAAAAAGGTATATCGAACGGAAAATAAGTTACAAAGTCTGCAACTTTGTCAAATTTTTTATGAGCAATTTCTTGTCCGGTTTTTGTTCCTGTCGTAACTACAATTTTGTAGTCAGAAAACATTTCTTTAGTTTTTTTGATAAGGTTTTCAAGAGCTATAATTTCTCCGACAGAAACCCCGTGATACATTATAACTTTATCTCCTAAATTCGGACTTTTGAAAAAGCCGAGCTTTTCTTTCCACCCATATAAAAATTTCCCGTTGCATACACGAACGATATAATAAAAAGGCAACAGTATAATAAATAACAATGTTGTAACCAAACCATATAAAAACAGTTCGCTAAACATTGAAATTATAACCAAAACTATGAGAATAATAATAATCGAGTAGGTAATCATAATAAATAAATTATACACCAAACAGTTAAACATGTTGACAGGTGATACAAAAATTTATAAAATCAGTATATGGCAATAGTATATTTAAGTTTGGGTTCAAATAAGGGCGACAGGATCGGCTATGTTCAGCAAGCGGCAGGACTTCTTGCTGCAGATGAAAATATTGCTATAGTCAGAACATCAGCTTTTTATGAAACAGAACCCTGGAATATGAATACTCAAACTTGGTTTGTAAATGCTGTTGTTGAGGTAAAAACTAAATATTCACCCAAAGAATTGCTGGATGTTTGTCAAAAGATTGAAAAGCAATTGGGAAGAGAACATAAAACAGTAAATGACTATGAGGACAGAACAATTGATATTGATATTTTATTCTATAACAAGGATGTTATAAATGAAGAAAATCTGCAAATTCCTCATAAATATGTTCATTTAAGGGCATTTAATCTTGTGCCTATGTTGGAATTAAATTCAGAATATGTGCATCCTGTCCTGCATAAAAATATTGTACAAATGCACAATGATTTAGAAAATCCTGAAATGGTATTTCTGTATGGAACAAGAGTTGATTTCTAACAAGCGTATTGCTATTATCGGAGCAGGTCCTGCGGGTTGTATTTGTGCCAAATTTTTGAAAGATTTTGGTCTTGAGGTTTTTATTTTTGAAAAAGATAAACCGTTAAAAACTTTATTGCCGACCGGTGGCGGTAAGTGTAATTTGGCTCATGCAGAGTTTGATTTTAAACAATTGGCAAAGAATTATCCAAGAGGCGAAAAATTTTTATATTCCGTATTTTCAAGATTTTGTACTGGTGATACTATTGAATTTTTTGATAGTATAGGGGTTGAATCATATATCCGAGAAGATAATCGTATATTTCCTGTTTCAAATTCTTCTAAAGATGTTCGGGAAAAGTTCTTAAAATCTTTAAAAGGTGTTAATTTTATTCGGGGAAAATGTATAAGCATTATGTCTAATGGGAATTCTTACGTTATAAAGACAGATAAAAGTACGTATTTGTTTGATATTGTTGTGGTAGCTTCGGGTGGTGTTAAAGAAAATTCATTCAAAAATTTAGAAATAAATATTGTAGAGCCGACACAATCTTTGGTAGGGTTAGTTACCGAAAAGAATTTTGTGCAATTAGCCGGTGTCAGTTTAAGAGGGGTAATGTGTGACGGACTAAAAGGGGATATCCTGTTTACTCATAAAGGCATATCCGGACCTTTGATATACACATTATCTTCAATATATGCACGCAGAAAATTTCCCTATGACTTATCTTTAAAGCTTGTTGAAGATATAGACTTACAGACTTTATTAAATGAAAATTCTAACAAAGAGATAAAAAATTTGATAGGTCAAATTGTTCCGAAATCCTTTGCAAATTTTCTGTTGGAGGATATTGGACTTGCAGCTGAAACTCCGTGTCATAAAATAAACGGAGCAATTCGAAATAAAATATCCGAAGCTTTATCAAATTTTGTTATAACTGTAACCGGAAAATCCCCCGAAGGTGAAATTGTTACCTGCGGAGGGGTTGATTTGGACGAAATAAATTCTAAAACAATGGAATCTAAAAAATATAAAAATTTATATTTTTGTGGTGAAGTTATTGACGTTGATGGGTTTTGCGGAGGTTTTAATCTCCAAAATTGCTGGTCAACAGGTTTTGTCGCTGCTAATGGGATAATTCAATCTTTAACTATTTAAGACCTTGTTCAACTTGGGCATTGTGTATCTTTGTATATAATTCTCGTCTGCTCAAGTATCTTAATTTTTCTATAATTTTTCTAAATTGGTCTTTTTGTGCAATTAAAACCGGTTCCATTCCCTCTTTTGTCGCATATAAACTATGCGTGTTTTCGTTATAGAATGTTCCTTTATTATAGGTTAATTCAAAATCATTATAACCAAGAGTTTCTTCCATTTCTATGACTCTTTTGTCAAAAATTTTAGCTCTCCATGGTCTGTATTCTACTCCACTATAATAATTGTGTACCGCTTTTATTAAATCTTCATTTACTTTTATTCCAAATGTTGGTCTATATCCGTTAACAGATAGATTACTTTGCATAAATTCCTCCTTTTTATTCCTCTTATATAAAACCTCTAAAAAATAAATTTGCTATTTAGTATGATTTTGTTATAATTTAGAGGTAATTAGTTAGGGGGATCCACCCCGAGGGTGAATAAAAGTTATCCAATGTTAGGATGCAAAACTGATAAGTAACATGTTTGATACAGATTAGTTATATTTACCCCAAAAGGATAGAAAAGGAAAGAAAAATGGAAAAAAACAACGAAACTTTGAGAGTTTTAAGACACTCTTGCTCACACATTATGGCACAAGCTGTTCAAAAGCTGTTTCCACAAGCAAAGTTAGCTATCGGACCGGCTACTGATGACGGCTTTTATTATGATTTTGATTTAACTGACGGGTACGCTTTTACTCAAGAGGATTTAGTTAAAATCGAAGAAGAAATGAAAAATATTATTAAACAAAATTTGACCTTTGAAAAATATCAGGTTGAAGATGTTGATGCAAAAATCGCAGAGTTTAAAGCTGAAGGCGAAATTTACAAAGCTGAATTACTAGAAGAGCATAGAAATGATTCTCCAACTTTGTATTTAACCAAAGATAAAGACGGAAATGTCTTATTTAACGACCTCTGTGCCGGGCCTCACATCCCTAATACATCATATATCAAAGGTAATGCAATAAAATTATTAAAAGTTGCAGGTGCATATTGGAGAGGTAATGAAAAGAATAAAATGCTTCAACGTATATATGCTACTGCATATTGGAATAAAGAAGATTTGCAAGCCTATTTAACTTTTATTGAAGAAGCTGAAAAACGTGACCACAGAAAACTTGGAAAACAATTAGATTTATTCTCAACAAGAGAAGAAATGGGAGGCGGACTTGTTTTGTGGCACCCGAATTTGGCATGTGTAAGAGAGCAAATCGAAAATTACTGGAGAGAAGAACACAGAAAAAGAGGGTATGTGATTGTAAATACTCCTCAAATCGCAAAATCTACTCTTTGGGAAATTTCAGGTCACATGGATCACTATAAAGAAAATATGTTCTTTATTCAAAAAGATGAGGATTCAGATGATCAATATGTTGTAAAACCAATGAATTGTCCGTTCCATATTCTTATTTATCAGGCAAACAGGTATTCATACCGTTCATTACCGTTAAGAATGGCAGAACTCGGTACTGTTTATCGTAAAGAAAAATCCGGTGCTTTATCTGGTTTAACCAGAGTTCAAGGGTTTACGCAGGATGATGCTCATATTTTCTGTACCCCTGAACAGCTAGTTGATGAGATCAATGGAATTATTGATTTTGTAGCTGATACGATGGCGATATTTAATATGGAATTTGAAGTTGAATTATCAACAAGACCGGAAAGCTTTGTCGGTGAAATTGAAAATTGGAACAAGGCTGAAGCCGGTTTAAAAGAAGCTATGGAACGTCGTGGAATGAAATATGATATCAATGAAGGCGACGGTGCTTTTTATGGCCCAAAAATTGATTTTAAAGTTAAAGATGCAATTGGCAGAACTTGGCAGTGTGCAACAATTCAATTAGATTTTAATTTACCGGCAAGATTTGATATTAAATATCAAGATAAAGATGGTCAATTAAAAACTCCATTGATGTTGCATAGAGTAATTTTTGGTTCAATGGAAAGATTCCATGGTATCTTGATTGAACACTATGCCGGAGCTTTCCCAACTTGGCTTGCTCCAACTCAGGTAAACATTGTTCCTATTTCTAATGAAAAACACGTTGATTATGCCGAACAAGTTTATAAAAAGATGAGAGCAGCAGGTATCAGAGCAAATCTTGATGATCGTTCAGAATCTATGAATTACAAAATCAGAGAAAGTCTTCAAGATAAGAAAATTCCTTATGTTTGTGTAATCGGCGACAAAGAAATTGAAGCAAATTCAGTTGCTGTCAGAGCAAGAGGTATTGGTCAGGTCGGTGTGTTTACCGTTGATGACTTTATTTCAAAAATAAATGAAGAAATCTCTTCAAGAGCAAATAAGTCTTTTGCTTCAAATCAATAACTAATATAAAACGGAAGAGAAGGATTTATTCCTTCTCTTTTTTATGCTTCAGTATTTATTTTCTTTTTACTGTTTGTTTTCTTTTGTTTTGGTATTGATTTTGTTAAATCATAGGCCTCTCCGCTATTATACTTTTCGATTGTTTCTTTTAAACTTTCGTGTATGTTTCTTATTTTTTCTCGATCTGTTTTTAGAGCTTCTTTTAGTGGCTTTCTCTTATCTTTTGCAGTTTTATTTATAGCTTTTTGGTATGGTTTTCCGATTTCTTTTAATAAGCCTTCTATATAGCTTTTTAACAATATTAAATCGTTGTCGCTAAATCGTATATCTATTTCTTTTTTATCACCTAAATAATCTTTGTTTTTACCATTGATAAATTCGTTCTTAGAAATATTGCTTCTAAACATTCCTTCAATAAGTTCAATATAGGTTTTTGCTCTTGATGTTTCGTTTTCGTATTTTTCATTTTCAAAAAATTTTCGAACACCAAGCTCTTTAAATTTTCTCAAGTGAGAGTATACAAAATGTGATTCTCTTGTTTTTGCGTCGTGGTAGTTTTTGCCAAACAGGATAATCATTTCATGTGGTATTTGATTTGAATTTTCTTTAACGTAGCTTCTGACAAACCTCATTTGAATATCTTCATAGCCTGAAGATTGAGGTTTACTTATGCAATATCTGTATTCTTCTGGTAGTTTTTTTATCTGCTCAGTGGTAACAAGTTTTGAGCTTAATCTTATGTCCAAATCAGGAATATTTTTTGATACTTTTGAAAACTGTTCGTAAAATTCATCATGAGATGGTGTATACCCAAGTTTTTGTAATTCTTCAATTACATTTTTAATCTCTTCAGGGTAATATCCCTTTTCTTTGAAATATGGCAAAATATTTTTCTTAAGTTCTTTATTTTTTGGATTGGCGAGGTATGACATGATTACATTTTCTTCTTCTGTGGGAATGTAGCCTCGTTTTATCAATTTGCCCATTTCCATAGGAACTTTATCAAGAACATAGCGGCAGTCTTCCATTTCACGTAAAAAGTACAACAAATTGTCAAAATTGTATGGATCTTTACAATATGCGGTAAGACGTAGTATATCGTGCACTTTCATCTCTCCTGAGCGTATAATCTTTTTTACTCTTGTTTTTGGATCTTTTACAAGGTGTTCGATGTTGTCGCTTATTTTAAAAATACCGTTACTGTTATCAGCAATATCTTTTGATACAGCATGAAAAACTCTGCCTATTGCTTTCAGTCGAGGACTTTCAAGGATAAATTGATCTTCTAGCGCATCTTCAATTGTTCGAGGTTTTATAATCAGCTTTGCAGCTCCGAATGATACCGTATCTGCTTGTAATTGCTTTAGGTTGGGAGCAGTTTGATAATTATTTGTTATAAATTTGTTTTTATTTTGATTTTGTATTTGTGAAAAATGTTGGGTAAATAAATTAATATTCATGTATATTGCCTTTCTGTTTATTGTAAGTACAAACACAAAATTTTTTAACTGTAAATAGTCGTGAATGTTCAAATTGTAACATTAATTTACAACCTTTAAATTTTGTCAGATTATATGTTTGTAGTATCATGTAAGGGAACAGTTGTAATTAAGTTATAGTAATTTAGTTATAGATAAGGAGGGCAAATATATGCCAAAAACAATTACAGTTGACGGTAATTATGCTGCCGCTCATATTGCTTATGCTATGAGTGAAGTAGCAGCAATTTACCCAATTACCCCATCATCTACCATGGGTGAATGGATTGATGAATGGGCTTCACAACACAAACAAAATATTTGGGGCAAAGAAGTAAAAGTTGCCGAAATGCAATCAGAAGCCGGTGCGGCAGGTGCTGTTCACGGTTCATTGGCTGCAGGTTCTTTGACCTCAACATACACAGCATCACAAGGTTTATTGTTGATGATTCCTGTTATGCACAAAATTGCAGGTGAAATGTTACCTTGTGTATTCCACGTTGCAGCTCGTGCTTTAGCTGCTCAGTCATTGGCAATTTTTGGAGACCATACTGATGTTATGGGTTGCCGTAACACAGGATTTGCAATGTTAGCCGCAAACTCTGTTCAAGAAGAAATGGATTTAGCTTTAGTTGCGCACTTAGCTACATACAAAGCTAAAGTTCCGTTCTTACAATTCTTTGATGGTTTTAGAACATCTCATGAAATTCACAAAATTGAAGAAATTTCTTATGAAGATATTAAATCTTTAGTTGAACCAAAATATATTGAAGAATTCAGACAAAGAGCTTTAAGACCAGAAGCTCCTGTATGTAAAGTCGGCGCTCAAAATACTGACGTATATTTCCAAGGTCGTGAAACTGTTAATAAATACTATGATGCAGTTCCTGAAATCGTTCAAGAATATATGGATAAAGTTGCAAAACTTACAGGTCGTCAGTATCATCCGTTCGATTATGTCGGTGCACCTGATGCTACAGACGTAATCGTAGCTATTGGTTCAGGTTGTGAAACTATTGAAGAAACAATCGAATACTTAAATGCAAAACGTGGTACAAAATACGGTTTGGTTAAGGTTAGATTGTATAGACCATTTGATGTTAAACGCTTCCAAGAAGCTTTACCATCTTCTGTTAAACGTATTGCAGTTCTTGACAGAACTAAAGAACCGGGTTCAATCGGCGAACCTTTGTACTTAGATGTTGTTGCAGCATTAGAAGGTAAAGGTATCAGAATTATCGGTGGTCGTTACGGTTTATCTTCTAAAGAATTTACTCCGTCAATGGTTTATGCAATATATAAACACTCTGAAAATAACGGTTTCCATGGATTTACCGTTGGTATTGAAGATGACGTAACTCATAAATCTTTACCTATTACAGAACATATTGTTACAGAGCCTGAAGGTACTACAAATTGTATGTTCTGGGGCTTGGGTTCAGATGGTACTGTTGGTGCTAACAAAAACTCAATTAAAAT
>CACXCI010000065.1 GCA_902766105.1 uncultured bacterium | reverse complement strand
GGTTCAATCAAATTCGACGGTCAAATGGTAATGCCTGGTGATAACGTAGTTATGGAAGTTGAACTTATCGCTCCTGTAGCTATTGAACAAGGTATGAGATTTGCTATCCGTGAAGGTGGTAGAACAGTTGGTGCCGGCGTTGTTGACTCTATTATTGAATAATAATTGATTAACAATATATAAAGAAAGACTTGATGAATTTTCATCAAGTCTTTTTTTTACCTTAATCTTTACCGAGTGAAATTTGTACTTAAACCATAGAAAGTTCGTTGTTTTGTTATGCTAACAATGCTTCTAAAATCTTAGCATTAGTTGCGGCTCTTCTTGCCGATAATAAATATTTCTCGACACGTTTTTTTACATCTTTTGCTTCGTTATCAATATATGTAACATCGTTATCCAACATTTTTACATATTCGCAAACTGTAATCATTTGATAATCTTTTTTCATTTCCCCTATGCCCTTTTAAAACTTTTAACCAAGCAATGCATCCAATATTTCTGCGTTAGAGGCAGCTTTTTGAGAATTTCTTAGTTGACTTCTGTACATATAAGTTCTCAAAGCTTCACGAATTAGTTCAGAACGAGTTCTGTTTTCTGATGTTGCTACTGAATCGATTTCGTCTAAAAATTTTTCCGGCATTGAAATTAAAACTCTGGCCATTTTTTCTCCTTTATTAATTTTCCCTTGAGTAATCCCCTTACACATATATAAAGTATACATAATTTTAAAAATTGCCTTTTTTTTAACTACAGAATATATATTCGTAATATATTGTTACAATATTAAATAATTCATTTGCTTAATTTATGTAAAGAAACTGACAATAACGGGGTTTTTATTGTATAATGAATATGTATACAGTGAGGTGGATATGGTGGCTATGACTATAAGTAAAATTATTGAATCGGCAAAAGAGGTTTTAGATATAGAAGCAAAATCAATTTTGCGTCTGAAAGATAATATAGGTGAAGATTTTGATAAAGCGATAGAAGCTTTGTATAATTGCAAAGGCAGGGTAATAGTTACAGGAATGGGAAAATCCGGAATTATCGGGAAAAAAATTGCCGCAACAATGTCCTCTACAGGGACACCTGCATATTTTCTACATCCTGCGGAAAGTACTCATGGTGATTCGGGTGTTATTACGAGAAATGATGTTATTATTGCTATTTCAAACAGCGGTGAGACACAAGAACTAATGAACTTGCTTCCTCTTATTAAGCGTTTTGGCTGCCCTATGATAGGAATGACAGGAAACGTAAATTCAACGTTGGGGAAAACGAGTGATGTAACATTAGATATTTCGGTTGAAAGAGAAGCTGATACCCTTGGAAAAGCTCCAACAGCCAGCACAACAGCTACACTTGCCATGGGAGATGCTTTGGCGGTGTGCCTCATGGAAAAGAAGGGTTTTACAAAAGAAGATTTTCTGATGTATCATCCGTCAGGAAAACTTGGTAAAGGTTTAACATACAAAGTTAAGGACCTTATGATTACAGGGGATAAAAGACCAATTATTAGTGATAATATAAGCTTTACAGATGCAATAAGAACAATTTCTGAGTACAAACTCGGAATGGCTATGATTGTAGATGGTAATGGCGTTTTATCCGGCGTATTAACAGACGGTGATATCAGAAGAACAATTATAAAATATAACAATACATCAGAATTAACAGTAAATACTGTCATGACAACAAATCCGAAAAGAATTACGGAAGATGCTTATGCCGCATCGGCTCTTAACCTTATGGAAAAATATTCAATAACAGCATTAGCAGTTGTTGATGAAGGGAATAAACCTGTCGGGGTAATTCATGTTCATGATCTTTTAAGAGCAGGAGTAGCTTAATGGATATCAAAGAAAGAGCTTCCAAAATTAAATTACTTGCATTTGATGTTGACGGGGTTATGACTGATGGTAGTATTACTTATGATGAAAACGGAATTGAGTACAAGACATTTAATGCAAAAGACGGTCATGGACTTGCAAAAATGGCAAAAAGTGGTTTTATCACAGCGATAATTACCGGCAGAAATAATGGCACTGTAGATAGGCGGGCAACAGATTTAAGAGTTACGGAGGTTTATCAGGGTGTTAAAAACAAATTACCTATACTTGAAGCTATTATGCAAAAATATGAACTTGATTTTTCCCAGGTTGCGTATATGGGAGATGACGAACCTGATATTTGTATACTTGAAAAAGTAAGTATTGCAGCATGCCCTTCGGATGCGGTAAAAAGAGTTCAGAATACCTGTAATTTTATATCTTCAAAAGAAGGTGGTAAAGGAGCAGTCCGAGAGCTTTGCGACCTTGTATTTGACAGCTCAAAAGAACAATAATAAAAATAAATTAACGACGGAGATTTTAATATGTACGAAATTAAAACACAAGCATTTTTTTCAGCAGCACATCACCTTTTAAACTACGAAGGGGAATGTGAAAATCAGCATGGGCATAATTGGATGGTTGAAGCATTTGTTCAGGGAGAAAGTCTGGATAAAAGTAATATTTTGATTGATTACAAAGTTCTTAAAAGGGAGTTGAATGCTGTTTTAGATACGCTTGATCATAAGGACATAAATGAGCTTCCTGAATTCAATGGAGAAAGTCCGTCAAGTGAAATTATTTCAAAATATATTTATACAAAATTAAAAGACAGAATTGTACAGCTTAAAAAGATTACGGTATGGGAAACTCAAACCTCATGCTGTTCTTACTTTGAAGAATAGGGATAATTCTCTAACAAAAACATGCGTTATAGTAGTCGAAAAATACAGATGATATGAAAAGAGTAAATATATGGATTTAATACAAACTATATTAATGGGGATAGTACAGGGGCTAAGCGAATTTTTACCCATATCAAGTTCAGCACACCTTGTTTTTACGTCAAATTTTTATAAAGTATATAAAAATATACCTATAGCAGAGCAATCAAATCAGGAAGTTTTTCTTGATATTATGTTGCATTTGGGAACTCTTATTGCTGTACTAATATTTTTCAGAAAAGAAGTTATTGAAATCTGTAAGGCTCTTTTAAATGCTGTTAAAAATAAGAATTTTTCCGAGCAAAATGCAAAATTGGGCATATATATAATAATAGGCACAATTGTAACTATAATATTAGCGCTGCCGGTAGAACATGTAGCAAAAAACTTAGTATTTCATCCTGCTATTGTCGGAATTTTACTCGTGATAACAGGTGGTACGCTGTTTTTAAGTGAATATTTATCAAAAAAACGATTAGAAAAAGTTGAAAAAATAAATTTAAAGCAGGCTATACTAATAGGGTTAGCGCAGGGTATAGCTGTTCTGCCCGGGTTTTCTCGCTCCGGCTGGACAATTGCAACAGGGTTATTTGCAGGTTTAAATAGAGAAATGGCAGCAAGATATTCTTTTTTGCTGAGCATTCCGATAATATTAGGCGCATCCATGGCTTATCCTCTGATAAAAATTGATTTAACTGAGGCTGTAACTTATAATTGGACATCTATAATTATCGGAACTATAGTTTCAGGCTTAGTCGGTTATCTGTGCATCAAATATTTTATGAAATTTATCTCAAAATTTTCGTTAAATATATTCGCATGGTACTGCATAATAATGGGGATTTTCACTACTATATTTTTTAACATTTATAACTAAAAATATTTGTTAAAATTTGTAAATAAAAGAAAATGAAATAACAAAAAAATATCTTTACATGTATTCTAATCTTAAAATGCGGAGTTGACATGATATTACCAATTAGCGATTTTAATGGGAAAAATTTAGTAAATTTTGGGACTAACAAAAAGGAAGAGAATAATGTTAGCTATGATCACGATACTCTGTTAAAAAACAATTTTGTAACAAGAACCCGCATTGGTCTTGATAAGTTTACTAAAGCTTTTACTTTATACCCTGCAAAAGGTATTGCCGGCAGTAAAAATTCAAACTTTTACGAATTTCTGACAATGGGAACCGTGCCATACGTAGTCGGTAGTATAACTTTAATGTCAATTTTCAATTCAACAAACAAACATTTCAACCCGTTTGATAACAAAAATGCAGCCAAATTGGGTAATAAAATGGCTCTTGGGGTTATTTTATATGCAGCATTTAAAAGTATTTCAAAGCTGTTTACAACTGTTCCGGTAAAAATGGCAACAGGTATAGATACAGAGCTGCCTTATGCTAAAGTTAATTATTTGCTGCAAGAAAACCCTGATGATTATAATAATTTAACAAGTATAGAATATCATAAAGTTGGAGAAAGCGTTGATTTCCCACGTTGGGATCAATTATATGGAGATCCTAAAAAGGGAGAACCAATCAATTTCAGATATGACAAAATTGCAAAGAAAAATGGGTTGGGAACAAATCTAAATGACTCGGATCAAGATGTAAAACCTATGTATAAAGAAGTTTTAGTTAAATCAAAATTAGCAAAGAGTATTTCTTCATTTTTATGGGCTGCAACGGGGGTTGCTTTAGCCTTTCAAACTCCATGGGAGGATTATTTTAATGTCGCAACTCTAAAATTCTGGAAGCCAAAAGAATTTGGTCATTCTCTTAAAGTATTAGGCAAAAGCTTTGTTGAAAGTGTTAAAGAATTATGGCACGGAGATAAAGAGTCCTTATCAAAAATAAACAAACACTCAGGAAAAGTTATGATTTGTACAGCTGCGGCAGCGACCATACTTGGAGTTTTAAACACTATCCATATTACAAAAAAACCGGCATCATATCACTCAGTACTAGATAAAAATAAAGAAAGTGTGGTGAGTTAAATGAGAACATCTAATTTAATTCAATCATACATATCTAATAACCCTGCGACGCAACAATATAATGCGGAAAAAGCTGTTAAAGATTTTGATGTAAATAAAGAATTATTAAACAGAACATTTATAAAACCTTTGCCAAGTAATGGTAAATTATTAAGACCAAGTTTGTTTGACCTGCCATCTGAATTTAGAAAAGATGTAATGTATGACCTTAGGGCGCTAAAACATGCAGCAAAAGGTGAAGCAAATGACCATGAACTTGGAAGATTGAATGATGTTGGAATGAAAATGGGCGGATTGGCAATTGCAGCTTATTTGTTTACAAAAAAACAAACTCCAATGACTAAAATATTTGAATTTATAGGGCTTGGAACATTCTTTGCAGCTATGGATTTATGGCCTAAATTGTTCATCCAATTACCTGCTTATTTAATACATGGAGTAAATGTAAGACAGCAATATGAAGATAGTTTTGGCAGAAAGAAAATGTTCTACCAAGATCACCAATTTATACCATGGGATTTATACTCAGAACAAGAAATTAACTCCATTGGGGATAGACTAAATGTTCCAAAAGATATTCCAAACAGAAGAGAATTTATTCAGGAAAAAATGCGTAAAATTGCTCTTCAAAACAATACTTTATGGATGTTGACTGCAGGTTTTGCAACCCCTGTTATGAGCGCATTAATGTGTAATTTACTGGAAAAACCTGTTTCTAACTACTTATCAAAAGTAAAAAGTCAAAAAGCCGACAATCTTATGAGTAATTTTACTGATGAAATTAAAAAATATAAATTTGACGATAATGCAAAACATCTTGAATCATTGTTGCAAGTTCACACAGGAAAACCAATTACACCTGAACTATACAAAGAAATAAGTGCAAATATAACCGAAGGGCTTGATTATATGATAGCTCACGGTATCAATAAAGATTTAGAACAGATGATGCCTACAGAATCGAAATATACTCTTGCACCTGAAAATCTTGCAAAAATTCAACAGACTATACAAAATGCTTACTCTAAAATAGGTTTAACACCGGAAGAACTTGCAAAACTTGTGCCGGATGATAATTCTATTATTAACGCATTAAATGAAAGAAGTTTGTTAAACGGAGATTTTAAAGATTTTTCAGAACATTCAAAAGTGCTTCAAGATTTATTAGACAGCAGAATTGTTGAGCTTGAAAAAACAAATCATCCTCTGATAAAGAAAATAATATTTGCAAGGACAAAACTTGTACACCAGCCGGAAATCGGTAAAGATTCAGCGCTGTTTAAATCCTTTAAGCAGACATCAGCTACGATTTTAACTGAAGATATGGCTCAGGCTCTAAGAGAAATCTCGGCAACAATGAACTCATTTAAGGCCGGTAATATCGTGCTTGAAAAATACACACATCTTAAAGTTGCACAAGCACCGGAAACTGAATTCGCAGATGCGTGGAATGAAGCAACCAAAAAAATATTCAAATCCCTTAATTTTACTCCGGAAGAAATAAAAAAAGGAAGATTTGACAGGGAAATTGCAGGTGCTGTATTCCGTGAAAAATTGGAAAAGGTTGTTTCTGACCCTAAATCTTATGCAACATTTATGGATGAAATGGAGAAAACTCTTTCAACGCTTCACAGCAAAATTTCTAAGATAGATATTACGCAAGACGCGAGCAGAAGCCAATATATTACCCACGTTGATAATACCTTCCAATATGCTGTTGACGGACTTAAAAAACATGGGATGAAAAATGCTGTTGATTCACTGATAGGATATGGTTCAGATGCAAAAACGTCAGCAAAAGGCTTAATGTTTGATTTTATTTCGGATAGAAGTCTGGGTATAAAAAGTTCATTTTACAGACTTTTGAATATGGTAGATTTATATCACAGGATATCTATGGTTGAAAATATTCAAGGTGCGTTGACAGAAAAAATGCCAAGAGAAATCAAAGAAGAATGTGCAGAACTGGCAAAATCACTTATGATGGAAGCTCATTCTTCGGATTATGCCGTAAAATTCTGGCAAAAACGTAATCCTGCTCCGAATTTGGGCGATTACTCACAAATAGAATCGTCTAAAGGCAAAGTTGTAAACAGATATTTTGGAAAAACACCGGCTTCGGGACTTGCAGAATTGTCTAATGACAGAGAATACTTTAAAGCTGTAATGAAACTAATGTTCCAAGAAGATTTACACAAAGATACTCTTGATAAAATTGGTTCTTCAGGCTTTTTAGAAGATTTCAAAAAATACAGAAATCAAGTATTTGAAATTTTAGGCGGAGATCAATACTTTATAAAACCAAATCACATAGTTGGTGCTGCGCCAAAAGAAAGCACATCTTTATTACGTTTCTTGCTGATGGGTTCTGCATCGGATGAAATGGCGTTTAAGCATTTTAACCAAGTTTTTAACAGCAAAAAATGGTTTAACATGTTTGGCAAAGTAGGTGCAGGACTGGCAGGTGCAACAATTCTTTCTCAATTTTTCTTTGGGCATATGAAAAAAGTAACCCCAAAACAGGCAAAGGAGGTTAAATAACGTTATGAATATATATTTTAACCCTATATCGACAACCCCGAAAAAATATTACGTAAATAATGTTTTAATGCCTGTTCATAACTTAACAAGCTGTAAACCCGCATTTGAAGGGAATTTAATCTCTCAATATTTGGATAGTACAGCAGCAGCAAATATGCCTGCGGTTAAAAAAACTGAAAATGTATCAAATGAACAAAATATAAATATAAAACCTTATAAGAATGATTTGAGAACATTATTTTTAACAAACAATGCAAAAATTCTAGCTATAATTCCACGTTCTTTTAATGCAAAAGATACCAACGGAAATGAATACATTGACGGTAACGAAAGACATGGGACATTTTTAAATGCAATAGACAGACTTGATGAGGTAAAAGAAGAAGGTTTTAACACTCTCCACTTATTACCTATAAACCCTCCGGGGAAAAGTAATGCAATGGGAACGGCAGGTTCGGTTTACGCTCCGGAAGATTTATTAAAAATCGACCCAATACTAATTGATAAAAACGATCCTCGTTCTGACAAGGAACAATTCAAAGCTTTTGTTGATGAATGTCACAAACGAAACATAAGAGTTATGGTAGATATGCCAAGTTGTGCATCATACGATTTGTACAATAATGAACCTGAATTGATGGCGCATGAAAGAAACGGTCTTGCTAAAACACCACAAGGCTGGTATGACATCAGAATGTTTGAGCCATGGGAAGATGAAGGGAAAAGAACCTTAAATCCAAAATTACTTGAATATCACAGAAAATTTGTAGATATGATGATTGATGCAGGTGTCGATGGCATCAGAGCAGATGTTGCAAGAGCTAAACCTGTAGAATTTTGGGATATCATAATTCCATATTCGCATAAAAGAGATCCGGAATTTGCATGGCTTGCGGAATCATACACCTATGAAGATGCCTCACCTCAAGCTAATATGCCTTATGACAGACCGGAAGATTCTTTACGTGCAGGATTTGATGCCTATTACGGACAATATCATATATTCCATGAATGGAATACCGCAAAAGAATTTCATGATTATGTCATAGACAATTTAAACATGTCATACAGGGTTGAAAGGGGTAAATCGCTAATCGGTTCATTTGCAACTCACGATGACATATCTCCTATGAGCCATGGCGGAGAAATATATTGTAATCTAACATCAGGACTCCAGGCAACGTTACCTATGCTAAACCCATATTATGTTGATGGTTTCCAATCAGGAGATAAATATGATTATTCATATAGAAATCAATACTCCACAGAAACTGCAACAGATAATCATGAAATGACAGTACACCAAAATAAACTGGACATTTTTAATTTATCAAGAAAGCCGGGTGGAAATAATCCTGAGATTGGCAAATTTATGACCGAAACCCTTAAATTTAGGGATAAATATGATAGTATCATAAGAAGAGGCTCATACATTGTTCTTGATAAAAAAGGAGACAAATTAGACCAAGTTATAGCTTTTGCAAGGCATAGACACGGAAAAACCCTGCTTGTCGTAGCAAACAAAAATGTAAACCGCCGCAATTCTTGTAAGATTGTTGTTCCTACGCTAAGGGAAAATCAAAAACTTGAAAACCTATTGCCTTCATACGGAGAACCAAGCAAATTCCAAGTCGAAAAAGATGCAATAGCAGTAGATTTAGCTCCGGGAAGAATTCATGTATTTGAGATTGATACACCTTATATACAATCTTATACAAAGAAAGTTTACAAACAACATTAATAACAAAATATCATTAAGAGAGAAGAACAACCCTCAATCGATAGATAGAGGGTTGAATACTGTTTGTCCTTTTATGAACATCCGGAATATCCGCAATTTAAACAAATAAAACATCCTTCTGCCATTTCAATAGTATTGCCGCATTCCGGACACTTAACTTTTTTTATTTCTCCTGATGGGTTGTATTCTTCAGGTTCATCTGCGGGTTTAATTTTTATGGTATTTTCCTCTTTTTTAACCTCAAGATTCATAGGCTGAAATTGTCTGGAATTGTTCCTGTATACGGTTATTCCTTTTAAATTATTTTTATAAGCAAGAATATAAGTATTTTTAATATCTTCTCTTGTTGCCTGCTCAACAAAATTTACTGTCTTAGAAACTGCATTATCAGTATGCAACTGGAATGCTGCCTGCATTTTTACATGCCAGTATGGTGAAATATCATGTGCAGTTACAAATATTCTTTTTACCTTATCAGGAATATTATCAATATGTAATACTGAGCCTTGAGCGGCAATCTCTGACATCAATTCTTGAGAATATAAGCTGTTTGATTTCATATAATTTTCAAAAATAGGATTGACTTCAAGCATATTGGTTTTATCTAAAATTAATCTTGAAAACACAAGACCAAACAGAGGCTCTATTCCTCCTGATGCTCCTGCAATCATTGATATAGTACCTGTCGGAGCTATACAAGTTGTAGTAGCATTTCTTAGTCCGTATCGTTTTATATCCTCATCAAGTTTTGCCCACTGTTCAGGAGAAACTATACCAAAAGATTTGTCTTTATACTTATTATATAAATATTTGTCAGAATCATATATGCTGTCTTTAAAGTTTACAAATCGTCCTCTTTCTTTTGAAAGTTTTACAGATTCAGTTTTGGAAATGTAATCTATAAACTCCATAACCTTACCTGCAAGATTTATACCTTCTTCACTGTCATAGGGAATTTCAAGCTTCATAAGCATATCAGCCCATCCCATTATTCCTAAACCTATTTTTCGATTATTATTTACCATTTGTTCTATTTGAGGAAGCGGATAATTATTGACAACAATTACATTATCCAAAAATCTCATTGCCGTTCTTGTTGTTTTTTCCAATAACTTCCAATCAACATCACCGTTATTAACCATCTTTCCAAGATTTATTGAACCTAAATTGCACGCTTCATAGGGTAATAACGGAACTTCCCCGCACGGGTTGGTTGATTCAATTTGACCGATTTTAGGAGTCGGGTTATCATAATTCATTTTATCAATAAATACAACACCGGGTTCGCCGTTTTGCCATGCTTTATCAACAATTAAATCAAAGACCTCTTTTGCACTTAATCTTCCTGTAACCTGATTGTTTTGAGGATTGATAAGCTCGTAATCTGCATTATTAAAATATGCTTCCATAAACTTATCTGTTATAGCTACAGAAATATTAAAATTATTCAATTTGTTATTATCAGATTTACAATTTATAAAATCTAATATATCAGGATGATCCACTCTTAATATTCCCATATTAGCGCCGCGTCTTGTTCCTCCCTGTTTTACGGCTTCTGTTGCGGCATTAAAAACATCCATAAAAGAAACAGGCCCTGATGATACACCCATTGTTGAACGTACAACACTGTTTTTAGGTCTTAAACGAGAGAAGGAAAAGCCTGTGCCTCCTCCTGACTGATGAATTATAGCCGTGTTTTTTATTGTTTCAAAAATACTTACCAAACTATCTTCAACAGGCAGAACAAAGCATGCAGCTAATTGACCCAGTTCTCTTCCTGCATTCATAAGAGTTGGGGAATTTGGCATAAAATAAAGATTTGTTATCGTCTCATAGAATATATCAGATAAATTCTTTACCTGCTCTTTTGTTTTACCAAACTTTAAATCTCCGGAAGCAATTGTGTCAGCAACCCTGCGAAACATTTGTTCGGGGGTTTCTGTACAATTACCTGCTTTATCACGTTTTAAGTATCTTTTTTCTAAAATTTTTATGGCATTATCTGATAATTTCATAAACCAAACCCCTAATTTACCTTCTCATTAATTTTACACTTAAATATGCAGATAATCAATAAATGTTAATCTATCCTGTAAGAGAATACAAATAACACATTTTGTGTTATATTTAAGATATGACAAGGAGAGTTTTTAGGGTTATATTTGTGTTATTACTTTGTACGATTTTGTGCAAAGCTTGTCTTGTAAAAGATACTCCGGCACCGGATAATGATTTAAAATTTCAAACAAAGGAACAATTCACCCAAGCATACATTCCTCCAAAAAATGTTACAATTGATGGAATTGATTACCTTCAATCCCAATCTCCTGTCGGGAAATTTGGCGGAGAATTTGTATCCTCAACAATAGGAGAAGGTCCGAAAACATTTAATCCGTTTAATTCAAAAGATGCGACCTCCGCTACTCTTTCTGGTATCATGTATGACGGATTGTTGGGAACTGATCCTATATCAGGTCAGCCCGTTCCAAAACTTGCAAAAGGATATAAAATTTCTTCTGACGGAAAGACATATACAATATATCTGAGAAAAGGTATAAAGTGGTCTGACGGAAAACCTATAACTGCTGATGATGTTGTTTTTACTTGGAAGGATATTATTTTCGGCGGTCTTGGAGATACCTCGCTGAGAGATTCTTTATATATAGATGACAAATTGCCGTCAGTTAAAAAAATTGATAATTTTACAATAGAATTTACAACGCCAAAGCCCTATGCTCCTTTTATAAGGTCATTAACGCAATCAATTGCACCAAAACATTATTTTGAAAAAGCTGTAAAAAGTGGAAACACAGCTTTTGACACCTTTTTATCAACCACGACAAAGCCGGAGAATATAGTATCTTCAGGGGCGTTCAAGCTAAAAGAATATGTTCCGGCGCAAAGAGTTGTTTATGAAAGAAATCCTAACTATTACGAAATTAATACAAATGATGAAAAATTACCTTATATGAATAAACTTATATATCTGATTGTCGGAGATTTAAACAATGAGGTCTTGAAATTTGAAGCAAAAGAGCTTGATGTTATAACCCTTCAAGGTTCAAAAGTTGCAAGATACAAAACTCTTGAACCTCATTCTGATTTCAAATTGTACAATTTAGGACCAACAACAAGTACAATGTACCTTTCCTTTAATCTTAATAACAGAAAAAATGATAAAGGTAAGTATTATGTAAATCCGATAAAACAAAAATGGTTTAGTGATATAAATTTCAGAACAGCTGTTGACTATGCCGTTGACAGAAAAAATATTGTTTTTAATATTGCAAATGGTATAGGCTCCCCGTTATATACTCCGGAAAGTCTAAATTCTATATATTTGAATAAAAACTTAGCGCAATATGATAAAGATTTGGAAAAATCAAAAGAGCTGCTTAAAAAATCGGGATTTTATATAAAAGATAAAAAATTGTATGACAAGAACGGTAATCGTGTCGAATTTGATTTGCTCACAAATGCCGGCAATACAGAGCGTGAAGCTATAGGAGTTATGATAAAGCAAGATTTGGAAGAACTTGGAATGAAGGTGAACTTTAAGCCTATAGAATTTAATTCTCTGGTAAATAAACTTGTAAGCACCTTTGATTGGGATATGGTTATAATGGGTTTGACAGGTTCTCCTTTAGAACCAAACGGCGCCAAAAATGTATGGTTATCTGACGGCAGACTTCACATGTTCAATATGAGAACTCCAAAAGAAGGTAAAAAAGGAATTTTACCTTGGGAAAAAGAGCTTGATTATCTGTTTAATCAGGGAGCATTGGCTACAAAATTTGAGGACAGAAAACCTTATTATGACAAATATCAAGAAATTATATACACGCAAAAACCAATGATATATTTATATTCTCCTGTGATTATAAATGCTATACGAAAAAAATATAAAAACATATACCCATCAAGCTTGAACGGGTTAACACACAATATTGAGGAAATTTATATAGATGAATGATACCTTTAAATACATAATAAAACGAATACTGCAAACGATACCACTGCTTATAATGATATCGATAATAAGCTTTTTTATAATAAGATTATCTCCTGTAGATCCTTTAGCAGAATTAAAACTTAACCCATCCGTATCACCTGCAACAGTCGAAAGAGAAAGTAAAAGACTCGGTTTAGATAAACCAATTATTGTTCAATACGGAAAATGGGCATTTTCATTTGTAAAAGGGGATTTAGGTGTAACCTCGACAGGAGAAAAAGTCAGCAAAAAATTGGCTGAAAGAATTCCTAACACTCTGCTTTTAACAACATTAGTAATACTTTTGACATGGCTTGTCGGAGTTCCTCTCGGAATTATTGCGGCAGTGAAGTGGAAAACTCCATTTGACAGGATATTAACTGTTTTAACAAGTATAGGAATGGCTATTCCATCATTTTTCTTTGCGGTCTTACTATTGTTATTTGCTGTAAAAACCGGCTGGTTTCCTATTGGCGGATTGACCAGTCCAAATTATTCCGAGATGAGTTTTTGGGGTAAATTTTGCGATATTGCGTATCATTTAATATTACCGGTATTTGTGCTTTTTACAATATCTTTGGCAGGCTTGCAAAGACAAATGAGAGCAAACATGCTTGATGTTTTGGATAGTGATTATGTAAAATTTGCAAGAGCCAAAGGTTTATCAGAATTTAAGGTGGTCTATAAGCATGCACTAAGAAACGCAGTAAACCCGATGATAACTCTTTTAGGCTTTGAATTTGCAAGTTTATTAAGCGGGGCAGCTCTTACGGAATATGTATTCCAATATCCCGGTCTTGGCAGATTGATATTGGAAGCTGTATTAAAGTCAGACATAAATTTGGTTATGGCTTCTTTAATGATGGGGGCAGTCATGCTTGTTGCAGGAAATTTAATTGCGGATATCCTTTTAATTCTTACGGATCCGAGAATTAGGGGGAGAGCATGATAAAAGAAATTCTAAAAGCTCTGTGGAAAGATAAATTTGCCAAAATTGCGGTTATTGTACTTGGATTTATATATGTAATGCTGCTGTTTGCCGATTTTATTGCGCCATATACAAAAGATTTCTCGGATAGAACAATGGCTTATGTTCCACCTTCTAAAATCTTTAATATTGATGAAAGAGGTAAACTTTCAAAACCATATACTTACAATTATATAAGAGTATTTGATAAAGATAATCTTGAAATTAAATATAAGTTTGACCGTTCAAAAAAACACTATATAAAATTCTTATCAAAAGGTCAGCCATATAAGTTTCTCGGACTAATTCCGATGAAAAGACATTTATTTACAACAGATAATGACGGAAGAATTTTTCTGCTGGGAACAGATATTAATGGCAGAGATGTTTTTTCAAGACTCTTATTTGGTGGCAGGATATCAATGACAATTGGATTTTTGGCGTTATTTGTGCTATTTCCTATAGGGTTGTTGTACGGAGGTATCTCAGGATACTTTGGCGGCAAAGTTGATATTGTTATGATGAGATTTGCGGAAGCTGTTATGTCTATACCGAGTTTTTATTTGTTAATAATTTTAGCTTCAATTCTGCCGCCGGGGATGACCAGCACTCAGAGGTTTATGCTTATTGTTCTAATTTTAGCGTTAATTGGGTGGGCTGGCTTTGCAAGAGTTGTAAGGGGAATGGTTTTGTCCATAAAAACGCAGGAATATGTTCAGGCTGCACAGTCAATTGGGGCTTCAAAATTTAGAATTATTGTAAAACATATTCTTCCGCAAACAACAAGTTATGTAATTGTTGCAATGACCTTATCTGTTCCGTCATATATATTATCCGAATCAGGTTTAAGCTTTTTAGGTTTGGGTATTCAACAACCGGATGCCAGCTGGGGAAATATGTTGAAAGAGGCTCAAGAATTTACAAATATAATATATCGACCTTGGCTTTTAACTCCTGGATTTTTAATTTTTGTATCAGTTTTGGCTTTTAACCTGATAGGTGATACAATAAGGGATATTCTTGATCCTAAAAGTAAAAAACAAGGGACATAAAGGTGTACAACAATTTGTGGAGTTAAATTTTATGAAAAAGGATTCTGTAACAGCTTCTATAATTTCAATATGTCTAATGGGTTTAGGCATTTTAATATTTATGGATATATTGCCGTTTTTATTCGTATGGGCAAGTCTTGTTGCAACAAACAATGATGATGTAATTCTGTTACAGGAAAAATCAATAAAAACGTCTGTTTTCAAATTTCAAAAAATATATACAAGAAATTCTGCAATATCAGGACTTTTTTTAATGAAAGATTATGATAAAGTTATTGAATATTATAAAGACCTTGAAGAAATGGATGCGGTTGAGCCTTGGAACACAACATTGGTAATTATGGCATATCTAAACTCCGGTGATATGGATAACGCATTAAAATATGCTAAAGCCTCGGGTAATAAAAATTTATTAGCAAGAGTATATGTAAAAACAAAAGATTTTGAAAAAGCAAAGCCAATTGTTGAAGATATACTGTCTAAAAAACCGACTATTTCAGCATACCTTTATAAAGCTGAAATATTGATCAGCGAAAACAGATGGAATGAAGCAGAAAAATACATAGATAAAGCTCTTAAAATAAGTCCAAAATATATTGATGCACTGTATCTAAAGGCAAAAATACTAAATAAGTACGGGAAAAATGAAGAAGCAAAAAAATATATAAGCAGAGCCAAAGCTCAGGAATTAAAAAGAAGTAATTTAAACAGATAATAGAGGTTATATGGAAAGTTTAACAAGCATAATCAATATTGATTACTTTATAAGAATAGCAATTGCGGTTATATTCGGATTTTGTATAGGTTTAGAAAGAGAACTCACAAACAAATATGCAGGTTTAAGAACACACATCTTAGTGTGTTTGGGTGCTTGCGTATTTACGATTATTTCAATATATGGTTTTCCAACCTTTGCTCCTGGTGATAATGTTAACCCTATGCAGGCAACAGGAATTAGAGATACAGGAAGGGTTGCAGCCCAAATCGTTACAGGTATCGGGTTTATTGGTGCCGGTACAGTATTAAGAAACGGACCAATAGTTTTAGGTTTAACAACAGCCGCAACTCTATGGCTTGCCGCAAGTATAGGTATGGCGTGCGGAGCGGGAATGTTTGATATTGCTTTTGCCGGAACATGTTTGGCTGTTTTAACTCTGGTTATTGTTAGAATATTTGAGCGTAAAGTGTTTCCAAACAGTATAAAAAGAACTCGAAGAATTAGAATAAGTTTAATTTGTACTCCTGAAGAAGTAGATATTGTACAAGATTTTCTTTTAAATAAATACAAAAATTTAATTGAGCTTACAAAAAGACCGCAAGAAGGAGAACCTTCCTCCGTAAAATTAGCCTGTGTTGTAGACCTTTCGGTGCAAAAATCTATAAAAGATTTGTATAAAACCTTCCAAAAACAAGACGGAATTATATCTGTTTCAATAAGAGAATTTAATGAGGTGTAAGGGTAAATAAAATTAATAATCTCTTTACAATAAGGTGTTTTTAAGTTAATATCAGGCAAAGAGTAAGGGAGAAACATAAGTTGAAATATAAAAGAATTTTATTGAAGATAAGTGGAGAAGCTCTGTTAGGCTCCCAACAGTTTGGTATAGACCAAGCACCTGTAGCTATGATTTGCAACGAAATTAAAAAGGTTGTAGATGATGGTGCTCAAGTCGCAGTTGTAGTTGGTGGCGGAAATATTTTCAGAGGAATGAAAAACAGTGCAAAACTTGGTATGGATCAAGCATCAGGAGATTATGTAGGAATGCTTGCAACAGTTATGAATGCCGTAGCATTACAAAGCTGCTTAAATCAGATAGGTGTTCAATGCAGAATTCAATCTGCTATTACAATGAATCAAATTGCAGAACCATATATCCGTCATAGAGCAATCAGGCATCTTGAAAAAGGCAGAGTTGTCATATTTGCGGCAGGAACCGGTAATCCGTTTTTTACCACAGATACGGCTGCTGCTCTAAGAGCTTCCGAAATCAATGCAGAAGCAATGCTTATGGCAAAAAATGGAGTTGATGGGGTTTATACTGATGATCCTAAGACAAATCCAGATGCAAAAAAATTAGATGATATTAAATATGATGATATCATCATTAACGGGTTGAAGGTTATGGATACATCAGCTTGTGCGCTATGTAAACAAAACAACATACCTATTGTTGTTTTTGATTTCAAAAAAGAAAACGGTATAAAAGACATTCTAAATGGTCAAAAATTAGGAACATACATAAGTTAAAACATTGAAAAGAGGTAAAAAATGACAGAATCTATAGATGAATTATTTTTGTTCGGGGAAGAAAAAATGGAAAAAGCAATCGCTCAATTGCAGAGAGAATTTAGTCAAATCCGTTCAGGTAGAGCAAACCCGGGAATTTTAGATAAGGTATTGGTTGAGTACTACGGAGTCCCAACTCCTCTAAGACAAATGTCCCAAGTATCGGTTCAAGATGGTACGACACTTGTTATAACTCCTTACGACAAGAATATAATGAAAGAAATTGAAAAAGCTATAATTAAAGCAGAAATAGGCATTACTCCTAACAGCGACGGCATTTGTATAAGATTACCCTTTCCGCCGCTAACAGAGGACAGGCGTCGTGAAATTTCAAAAGATGTTAAAAAATTAGGAGAAGATGCTAAAGTTGCTATAAGAAATATTCGTCGTGATATGACTGATAATCTTAAAAAGCTTGAAAAAAGTGAAAACCTTCCTGAAGATACTGTAAAAGATAATCAGGATAAAATTCAAAAATTAACAGATAAATATACTGCAAATGTTGACACTGCAGTAGCCGTAAAAGAAAAAGAGGTTATGACTGTATAATGTTTGACTTTGGCATGAACAAAAATGCAACAAGAATGCTAACAGGCTTTATAATGGGTACAGTCGTGATGCTGTGTATTATGTTTAACGGTCTTGCCCTGTTAGGCTTGCTCATTTTTATGCTTGCTGTCGGCTCAAAAGAATATGTAAAAATTCTTAATCATAAAGGATTTTATCCCAGCTTAAAAGTAATATATTTTACTGAGGCTATTCTTACCGCTGTTGTGTATTTTAACAGAGTTGATTTAGTTGCAATCACATTAACAATATGCGCTATGTGTTCATTAATGTGGGTTCTGTTTGTTGGCAGACAACCATATATTGCAAATGTAGCAACGACATTATTCGGTATGGTATATTGCGGTTGGTTTCCTCTTCATTTGATATTTTTAAGAAATTTATCTTGTGAAAGATACGATAACGGTTTGGGTTTTGTTGTAATGATGTTTACCGCAATATTATTAACAGATGTCGGCTGTTATTATGTAGGTTCAAAGTGGGGTAAACACAAACTCGCACCTATTGTTAGCCCGAATAAAACTATTGAGGGTTCTATCGGGGGTGTTATTGCAGCTATTGTTGGTGCTTCTTTAGTTGGTTTGTATATAGATAAACTATTACATATCTCAATACAATGGTATATAACAATTTCTATAGGTTTGATAAGTACGGTCTTTGCCCAAATTGGAGATTTATGTGAATCTCTTATTAAAAGAGATGCCGGAGTAAAAGATTCCGGCTCAAGCTTACCAGGTCATGGCGGTTTTTTAGATAGAACAGACAGTTTTATATTAACAATACCTATCGTATATTATTTTTGTAAATCTTTTGTGTTCCACACTGAATGGATACCGACTTTGCTTAAATTTGTGAAAGGATTGTTTTAATGAAGGAATTATCTGAAATTTTCGGAATTGAAACAAAAACAGAAGATTTATATAAAGCTGCACTTACTCATTCCTCATACACAAAAGAACATGAGCTTGCGCACACACAATGCTACGAAAGACTTGAATTTTTGGGTGATGCGGTTTTAAAACTAACGGTTTCTGATGTGTTATTTAATATGTATCCGGATTTTCCTGAAGGTGAGTTGTCAAAAATACGAAGTATTGTAGTTTCTGATAATACGCTTGCTCAAATTGCAAAATCAAACGGTTTACAGCAGCTAATTATTATGAGTAAACACGAAGAAAAACAAGGTTGCAGAAATCTTAATTCAATTTGTGCATGTGTTTTTGAAGCGGTATTAGGCGCTTATTATCTTGACGGAAAGCTTCAGGAAATAACAAAATATATAAAAGAGACCTTCACACCGTTTATTCAAGATGTTAATGATAACTTTGAAAAATTTAATGCAAAGGCTATTTTACAAGAGTATACTCAGGATAAAACAAAAAATACACCTGTGTATAAAGTCGTTGATGAAATCGGACCTGAACATAAGAAAGAATTTGTTGTAGAGGTTTCTTACAACGGTGAAATCTTAGCTACAGAAAAAGGTTTGAGCAAAAAAGAAGCTGAACAGAAATGCGCATACACAGCTTGCAAAAATTTAGGAATTATATAATGGAAAAAGTAATTATCTCACCATCAATATTATCGGCAGATTTTGCTAACCTTGAAAAGGATATAAAAAGAGCTGAAATTGCCGGTGCTGATTGGATTCATGTAGATGTCATGGATGGACATTTTGTACCGAATATCACAATAGGAATTCCTGTTGTAAAATCTCTCAGGGCAATTACGAATTTACCACTTGATGTTCACCTGATGATAGAAAACCCCGACCAATACATTGAACCGTTTGCAAATGCCGGTGCTGATATAATTACATTTCACTATGAAGCTGAAATAGATTATAAGCAGATTAAAGATACTATATTAAAAATTAAATCGTTTGGAGTTAAAGCAGGAATTTCAATAAAACCCAAAACAAATCCTGATGTTTTAATTCCATATTTAAACGAGGTTGATATGGTTCTTATTATGACGGTTGAACCGGGATTTGGCGGACAAAAATTTATACAGGAATGTGCTGAAAAAATTAAATTTGTAAAAGAAAAGTCTAATAAAGATTTGATTATACAAGTTGATGGCGGAATCAATGATATTACGGCAAAAATATGTAAATCTTATGGTGCGAACTCTCTTGTAGCAGGCAACTATATATATAAATCAGAAGACATTGTTCAGTCAATAAAAGCGCTGAGAAATTAAGTGTTTACTCCTTCACCTTTCCTGATTTTTGCTTGTAGTACCTGATCTAAATTGGCAGAAGCGGCTTTATCAGTTTCTGTAATACCAGCGGTTTGGTTTGCAGCATCTGATTTTTGAGAAGAAGAGTCCTCAGATGAATTATTTTTATTTTTAGGAATATCTGATGAAGAAACGCCTGTTACATCTTGAACTTCAGCCTTATATCCGTTTGCTGTTGATATATTACTATCATTTATTGAGGTTGCCTCAACTTGCAAATTCGCTGTTTCTTGCGATATTGCAATAGCATCTTCTCCTGATATTATTGCTCTTTTGCCTACAAAATAATCATAAAATCTGAAGAAATTGTGTCCGATTGAAGCAAGGAGTTCTTGTCCAACATCTATAGTTGTATTGCCAAAATCGTCAGCGTTAAATATTATTCCTGTTTGATTATTTAATGTAGATTTGTATATATTCAAATCACTTTCAGTATTTGCAATATTAGTCTGTCCATCAATTCCATACTGTTCTAATTGTTTTTGCAATTTATCTATTTTGGCGAATGTAGATTGGTCGCTTTTCCCAGTATTTATAGTATCAATTTCATTTTTAATATCAGATTTAGTCGTTTGCGCTCTTGACAGAAGTTCTTGCATTTCATCTTCTAGCGATTGTATTTCACTTTCAGAATTCTTCTTTGTGTTATCTATAGTTGTTGCAGACTGAGTTGTAGCATCAGCAGCCTCTTTACTATCCTTTGTAAATTCTGATGCTTGAGTTCTTAAACTCGCACCTGAATTTTTCATGTCTTCACGTTTTTGCTGAGCTGCAGTTTTTTGTCCTTCTTGGGGCGGCTGAGTATCATCTGTAACAGGCGCTTCCGCTGCTTGTGAAGTGTCTGTTGTCTCGGTTACGGAATTAGCCATTTCATAAGTGATTTCATCCTTTTGAGCAGAATTAACGTCATTCAAAAAATCTTTTGCCCATTGTAAATATTGGCTCGGAACATCGATACCTTGATTTTCATATTTGATTATCTGGTTTGCAGTCAGTTTACGCCATTCAATGTGTCTGGGTGAAACTGCTTCTATTCTTGATACATCCATAGTTCGCCCTTGGTTTTATGTCTTTGTTAACGGTAATTTATATAAAAAACTTTAAATTATACAGTAAAATTCTAAAAAAACTTAACATTTATAAATGTTGACAACTTACAGTTCAGTATGATATCTTATAAGCCCTCATTCGAATAATGGATAACAAAATTATTATAAGATGTATAATATAAAAAAAGGATTTGTTATGACATACGAAGAATTAATGCAAAAGGCAATAGAGGTTTCAAAAAATGCTTATGCGCCGTATTCAAAATTTGCGGTAGGGGCTTGTCTTATAACAGAAAGCGGAAAAATTTACAAAGGATGTAATTTCGAAAACTCCAGCTTTGGAATGACAATATGCGCTGAAAGAAACGCCATTGGTTCTGCAATAGCTGAGGGTGAACGAAAAATTAAAGCTATTGCCATTTATTCTCCTAATCAAGACAATTGTGTGCCATGCGGCGCATGCAGACAGGTTTTACATGAATTCTGCGAGTCTGATGACAAATTAGATGTTATTGTAAAAATTGGAAATGAGCTTAAAGTTTATACTCTTGCTCATTTGTTACCGGAGAGTTTTTCCTTATAATGTATATTTTTGAATTGCTGTTTGATTATTTAAAGGGGAAAAAGTATACCCCCAAAAACAAGTATAATCCGCTAAATTCAAGTATGGAAGATATGATTGAAAACCCTGATGAATGTGAACATTTATTTATGCCGTTAGACAGCTCTAATGAAATATTTGCTTGTAAATACTGCGGACTTATTGTTTCAAAGGAAAAATTAAAACAAAACAAATAGCTTAGTTCAGTTGTTGATTTTATTATTTATCAATCTGAATTAACTTTCTATTGTACAATATAGGAGGTTAATATGGGAAAAAATTTAGGCGAAATAATTAACAACATTATGGAAGAAAATGCTTCAAACCGTGTTGTAATTTTGACTGAAAAATTACACATAACAGGCAGTATTCATGACTATCACGATAAGTGTCAAAATTGCCATGATTGTCTAATTTCACTGCAAGATGTTAAAATATCACGATTAAAAGATTTGGTTAAGTGTTCTGAAGATGAGTGCGATTGTCACGAAGAAAGTTATGCCCATTATGAATGGTTTAATATTAATACTGCGGCAATTGTCGGATTTAGCATTATAAATTCCATGGTGTAAAATATAAAAGGACTGATTAAAAATGAACTGAACCCTAAAAACTAGACAAATTAAAAAAAGTCGGTTTTAGGGTTTCAGTTCAAATGATTGTCTTTTTATCGTTAAAATTTCAAAACTATTTGATTTCAACAACAGCACCAGCTGCTTCAAGAGTTTTCTTGATAGATTCAGCTTCGTCTTTTTTAATGTTTTCTTTAACTGCTTTAGGAGCTGCTTCAACTAAATCTTTAGCTTCTTTCAAACCTAAACCTGTTAAAGTTCTAACTTCTTTTAATACAGCGATTTTCTTATCTGCAGGAACAGATGCTAAAACAACAGAAACTTCTGCATCTGCATCGTCAGCTGCTGCTGCACCGCCGGCTGCCGGAGCTGCTGCTGCAACTGCTACAGGAGCAGCTGCTGATACGCCGAATTTTTCTTCCATAGCTTTAACTAATTCAGCTGCTTCTAATAATGTTAATTTTTCAATTGATTCTAAAATAGATTCTACACTCATTGTTTTTCTCCTTTATTTTAAT
>CACXCI010000064.1 GCA_902766105.1 uncultured bacterium | reverse complement strand
TAAAGTTATCGATGAAAAATTCGGTATCGTTAAAGGTTTGATGACAACTGTTCACTCTTACACAGGTGACCAAAGAATCTTAGACGCTGGTCATAAAGATCCTCGTCGTGCCAGAGCTGGTGCTTTGAACATTGTTCCTACAAAAACAGGTGCTGCAAAAGCTGTTGCTTTAGTTTTACCTCAATTGAAAGGTAAATTGGACGGTTTTGCTATGAGAGTTCCAACCCCTGACGTATCTTTAGTTGACGTTGTATTTGAACTTTCAAAAGACGTTACAGTTGAAGAAGTTAATGCAGCATTGAAAGCTGGTGCTGACGGACACGTATTATGCTACACAGAAGAACCGTTAGTATCTTCTGACTATGTTGGTACATCACAATCTTCAACAGTTGATGGTTTGTTAACTCGTGTAATGGGTGGCAACCAAGTTAAAATCATTTCTTGGTATGATAACGAAATGGGTTATTCAACAAGACTTGCTGAAACAACATACATGGTTGCTTCAAAATTATAATGGTAAATAATTTGAGATTGTTCTCAAAACCGCTATGATAAAAAACAGGTAACATAGTTATTACGTTACCTGTTTTTTGTATAAAAAAGTTATGATTTCTCTGTTTTCGTTAAATATTTTACTAAATCAAAATCTTTAAATTTATCTCCGATACCTTCAAGAACCTTAGGAAGCATTTTTAGTCTTGCTCTAATATCTTCTACATCAGCTTTAGAGGTTAAGTAGCCTATAACATCAATATTAAATGTTTCAGGTCGGGATTCTGTTACCGGTACGATATCTCTAAATAAAGATGTGATTTTATCGGATACGGTATCCTTATTTACCATTGATTTTATAAAGCTCATAAATGATTCTTGTTTAGATAAATCCATTGTATATCCGCCACTTAGAGTTTCTTTTGCAATATCCGGAACAACTTTGGAGGTTGCAACCATTTGATGTGCAAGGTTTTTGTTATTTAATACTCCTCCGGACATTACATGTAGTGCATATTTTGCGGTCGTAGCATCTGTGTTATTTATAATAGCATTTATTAAATCCATCCCTGCCGGATTTTCTTTTGAAGCTTGTATCATTTGTGGCAGTAAAGTTTCTTTTAGAGTTTTAGCATAAGTTCTATCTACGTTTGCTTCTATTTGTGTCAAAAATGCATGATAGTTTGCAAGTTCAAGAGTATCGCAGATTGTACCTAAATCTTTTGGATTTAATGTTTTTATTTCTTTTGCAAATTTTTGAACCTCAGGTATTTGCTCCGCATAGTAGTCTATAGTATTCTGCATTTGTGTATAATTTCTTGTATCAACACCTCTTTGAACAGCGCCCATTTGTTGAAACCCGCTGGTAAACAAACGCCTTACCGGACTTTTTGGCGTAGGTGTAATTGCCTTAGACCATTTTTGTATAAACATGGATTTTTCCTTTCAATTTTTATTTTAGCCAAATAGTATAAAACACATAAAAATATAATTTGCTACTAAATAATAATTTGTGATTGTTCTAAATTATTTAACAATTTTATTTAAACCGTGTGGTTTATCAACATTTCTGTTAAATCTTAGTGCTGTTTCAAGCGCAAGTAATTGTATAATTACAGCTATACAAAATGTTTTTACTATTGGTCTGTCGCAATCAACATCAATATTATATGTAGATTTTACCTGATTGGTCCTGTTTCCGATTAAAAATATTGGCGGACTGTAGTTTTCTTTAATTTTTGTAAGGTTTTTTATCGCAGTATATGTGAGTTCTGAGTTTGTTATATATACAAGTATAGAACTTTTGTTGTTTAATATTGCGACATGCCCGTGCATAAATTCGCCCAAAATAGCGGAGGTTGTCGGAATGTATGAAGTTTCTTTTATTTTTAGTGAAGCTTCTTTTGCCAGTGCATAAGAATGTCCGTCTGCTGTTATAATTATGTTTTTAAACTTTGACATATATCTTGCCAGTTGTTTTATCTTTGGACGAAGATTGTATGCCTTTTCAATGTATTGTGGAATTGTTTTTAAATCAAGAATGTAGTTATCAACATATAGTTCTTTATCTTGAGCAAATTTTAATGCTAATAACGTTGCGCATAACAATTGGGATACAAATGATTTTGTTGCGGCAATACTTTTTTCTTCTCCTGCGTGGCAGGCTATTTTGTAGTCAGCAGCATTCCAAATTGTAGAATTTTCTTTGTTTGTAATACAAAGCGTTTTTACTCCAAATTGTTTAGCTTTTTCCAGAGCGCTGTTTGTATCTGTAGTTTCTCCGGATTGTGTTATAAAAATATATAATAAATCCTCGTGGTGAGCTATGGTTTCTTCTAAAAGAAATTCACTTGAATATACGGCTCTGGCTTCAATTTTTGAAATTGAGCTGAATAGTTCGGCAGAATATCTTGCACAATGATAGGAAGAACCGCTTGCAACAATAATTATTCTATTTATTCCTTGAGGGATATTAATGTTAATGTTGTAGTTGTTGTCCAAATAAGCATCTAAAATTGTTTGAGCAATTTGTGATTGCTCTTTTATTTCAGATTCCATACAAGTTTTTTTTCTGCCAAATATTCCCATACCATCTATCCAATAATACTGTGTAAAATTTCGTTGACAGATTTTGGGTTAGCTCTGCCTTTAGTTTCTTTCATAACTTGACCGACGAAGAAGCCTAACAGATTAGTCTTACCGTTTTTATAAGCTTCAAC
>CACXCI010000063.1 GCA_902766105.1 uncultured bacterium | reverse complement strand
TGCCATTAATGCTGAGGAAATGAGAGAATTTAAGGAAAAGCAAGTACAAAGACAACTTGATGAACAAAGACATAGAGAAGCTATTGAACTCCAACAAAAGAGTTTAGAGTTGTCAGAAAAAAGTATGAAATTAGCAGAAGATGCAAACAAAAAATCAAGCACTTCAAATCGGATTGCTATAATATCAACCATAATAGCATTTGTTTCAGCAATAATTGCTTTGATTGCCTTATTCAAATAATCATTAGGTATAAGGATGAAGTAGTATATTTAACAAAATCAGGATAAAGACCAATAATGGATAAGTATATTTCAAAAAAGCTATCAAAAAAATTTTGTGAATTATTCAACAGACCTTATTGTTTTCATAAACATGAAGTACTTTTTTGTGAAGAAAGAGAAATCTATAGATTTGGCAGTGTTAAGGTTATTATTAATTCAAATGACCATCAGCCTCTTCATTTTCATATTAAAACGATCAATCCTGAAGGAGAATATAGAGTATATTTAGATGAAGATTATAATATCTCAGATATTGAGATTAAATATGGAGAACCTCTTCCTAAAAGGATTGAAAGAACCATAAGATATTGGTTTAATGAACAAAATGGCAAAGAAGATATAATTGCAGAATTGAAAAGAATTGGAGCTATATAATGAACTTTCCTGAGTATGATTGTGAAAATGAAGAAATACTAGAACTTCTATCTTATCTGCCAATAACCACCACGGATGACTATCCTTGGATGCAAAAGTATATTGATGATTTGCAATTGCATTACAAAAAAGCGGAATATGAATTGGCTGTTATTTCTGCACATATGATATATATGTTTATAATATATTGTTTTATTTTGAAGAAGAGAGAGTTTGATCTTAATCAAATTAAATCTGATTTTCAGTGCGATCAAGAGCATTGTCCAAAAGTTAAAACCGATATTAATCCTTATCTTTATGTACATAAAGGAGATAAGGAATGTTTTAAATATTTAAAAGCAGAAAGAAATAAAAGGAATCAACATATAGGTATCGTAAAAACAAGAGACAAAGTAGCTCATTGTTCCGGTAATGTTTTAAGTGAGATTGATTTTATTGATTATCTCCATAAGTGTATAGAAAATATAGCTTATGTCAATGACATTATATTGTCTGATTTTAAGATGAGTGATAAACTTAAGAAAAAATTAGAAAATAAAATTGACTGGGAAGACGTTATTTCTATCTTTCTTGTATCTCCTGTTGAATTTAGAGATTTATTTGAAGAAAAATATGGCGATGATATAGAAGAAAAATTATCAGATATTTCTACATGGGAAGAAATGTTGGATAATACAGAACCTGCTAATTACGGAATTAATAATTGTGAAATATATGCAAGTGATATCTCTTTAAAATATGAATCCATAGATGCTGACTATGTGGACGGAACATTTGAAGCAGAGGTTTCTATGGATATAACTTTTCAAATGGGGTCTTCTAAAGACGGCATTGAAGAGCATTACAATGAACAACACCATGTATCAGGTACATTTAGTTTTGACTCTAATTCGGAAGAATTTAGTATTCAAATAGATGCATTACCTTCCATAGACTTTTATGCCGAATAATTTCCCCAAATTTCACCTACTAACTAGTATTCTTTGCAAAAATTTAGCAAAGAATGGCAGTTAAGTATCAAAAATGCCAAACTAAGATGCTAAAATTTGTCCTCCAAGTGTCTGTTTAATCATCCAATCAATCTGCTCTTTGGTAGCACCTTGGGACAGCAGGGATTGTTCTAATTGCATAAGCCTTGTTTCGGTATGTAGCAATTTAGTGCGGAGTTCTGAATTTTCTTTTTCTAATCTTTCCATACCGATTTTAGCCAATTCATACTCTTTCTTATAATAATTCAAATCACGGAGATAATTGTCTCTTTCTTGCATAAGTAGCCTTTTATCATAATTACGCATATCAGCAACAATCGGAGCGAATTCTTTGCCAGTATAAGCCATATGGCGGCGTCCATGTTTATCTTTGGCTTCCATTAAATATCCAAGTTTTTCTAACTTTTTAATTGCTTTTCTAACAGTATCAGGTTTTACATTCACATATTTGGCAATGTATTCATTATTTCCGAAGAATGTTGGATGAACCTTACTTTTGGTGCGATAGATAATAAATTGTAAGATTTCACGTTGGTTTAATGACAGTTCAGATTTACTTTTACTCATATTGTACCCTTATAAATTCATTTCATAATTATTTATCAGGAAAAGTATGGCTTTGGCACGTTTATCCGCCATATGGTACGTTTTTGGAATTCTTATCCGTTTTGGCGGGATGGATATCCGTTTTTCTGGCATCTATATCCGTTATTTTGGCACGTATATCCGCTTCTTAATTTTCAAACACATTGTGGAATATGGCTTACAAGGTAATTTTGGGTGGCTATAATATAATTAAAATATACCTACAATATATCTATTATATACCTTTTTTCCTTCGGAATTAAAATAGAGAGCCAAATTAAATCAAGCTACTTTCCTGATGAATTAATAATAACAAATTAGGCAATAGATTCGCAAAATTAATATCTACAATTTAATGAGAAAATAATATTGACGACAAATGACTCCTGATAAAAATTGAGGTCCATTTAATTGATAGCAAAATCAAAGGAAAATGGAAATTTGGTGAGGTGGTTCTTTGGGTGGCGGACAAAGGAAATGGCAGCACACTGGGAAGAATGCTGCCAATTTAAAATGAAATTTATTGTAGAAACAATACGAGCAGAAATCTGCTACACATATATTTATCTCTCCAAAAGCCTATTGTGCAAATTAAACAAAGCGATTGACTTTGTAAATTTGCTTGCTAAAATGAGAACAGAAATAGAACATTAAGGATATAAAATGCGGCAACACGTTATAGCACTTGTGGATTGTGATTGCTTTTATGTTTCCTGTGAGAGGAAGGATAACCCTGACTTACAGGGTAAACCAGTGTGTGCCGTAACAACGACTTCCAACAAAGGTATTGTTCTATCACGTTCAAAGGAGGCGAAGGCACTTGGTATCAAAATGGGTGCTCCTATGTTCCAAATTAAAGACCAATATCCTACTTGCCACTATATGCCTGCAAGGATGCACCGCTATGCCGAGATTTCTAAAGAAGTGATGGATACCATAAAGACTTTTAGCCCGGATGTGGAAGTGACTTCGGTTGATGAGGCGTATATTGATCTAACTGGGCTTAATAAGGCACAGAACACCACTTATACTGATATTATCAAAAACATCCGGAAGACTATTTTAGATAAGGTAGGTATTCCTGTTTCAATCGGTTTGAGTTGCTCCAAGATATTAGCCAAGTTGGCTTCAGATAAAGCCAAGAACAGCGGAGGAATATTTGTTATTCGTCCTGATAAGATTTTGGATATCATCGGTGATACAGCTATTAATGATGTATGTGGCGTAGGTCGCAAAAATACAATCAATATGCAGTGTAACGGCATTTTTACCGTACGGGACTTTGTAGAACGGGATAACGGCTGGGTTCGTAAGGCTTTCGGCATTAACGGTTTGAGTTTAAAGCAGGAACTTATGGGAATAACAACATCTTTGGTAGAAAATGAACGAGCTGCTCCGCAAAGCATACAAGATACCCGAAGTTTTGAAGACTTTACTCAGAATTTGGAATTTATCCGCCATGCCTTAAATGGGCACGTGCATACAGCTTGCCAACGAATGCGTAAATGGAATGGATTTTGCTGTGAAATTGAAGTGATGCTAAAGACCAAAGACTTTAAGTATTATGCTATGGAAGCTAAGCTACCGAACCCAACCAATTC